>JAEXBU010000045.1 GCA_023393815.1 Bacillota bacterium
AGCCGGTACTGCTCAGTAGAAGGAGATCGGCAAATGCCAAAGCAAAGAGAACATCTGAGGGTTTTGTTTTATTGCGCGGCAGCAAGATTTCGGAGGGTTACGTTAAAAGCGCGCCGAGATGGGTGCATGAACTGCGCGAAAAGAATGCAGCCTTCATTCAAACTGATGGCACAATCACAAGAGACCTTCTATTTAGCAGCCCTTCCGCGGCAGCAGCATTTGTTGCGGGCGGATCAGCGAATGGTCTGATCGAATGGAAGACTGAAGATGGGAGGACACTTAAAGAACTGGAAGCCGAAAGCTGAGCCTCTCGAGGGCGATCCTATCTTCCAGCGATGTTGATTTTGCTCCGAGAGGTGGTACGCAGATAAGATAAATACAGATAAGCTAAATCGCATACAAAAACGCCCCTTTGGCGGTGAAAAGTGCCAACAAGCAGAGGCCTTAAAGCACAAAAAATTCTCTGTTATCAAGGGATTTCTAAGGCGCAGTGTGAGCGAAAGCTTAGGTTATGAAAAATGGATTTTAGTAAACAGGGAAAAGAAGGCGGCGTCGAGTACAATTCGAAAGACAAAGAGTCCACCGACCAATACAAGAAAAGCATGGAACAGGTAGAAGCGGTATTTACTACCTACAAAGAGAGGAAATAGTCGGTACGTATCGTTAAGTTTCGATGAAAACAAGCAATGGCAAAAGGCAATCACTGCGTGGTGGTTGCCTTTTTCATGTTAAATAGGGGATTGACCGTCTTTTGAAGTTCTCCCACAAGGGAATCTTGTGCGGAGGCGGTTTTTACAGGAGAACGGCAAATAATCCGTTGCTGCCGTAATCGGGAGCGTCTCGTCGGAAGGAATGATAGCGCGGATCGGTCAAGGTATCGGCGGGATCTACCGTAATATTTTCGGCCAAGATTCCCGCTTCTTGCAGCATGAGGGAATTGGTTTTTTTCATGTCGATCATGTCGTGGACGTCGTCGTCTTTTTTTATAACCGCTTCCGCGAAAGAAAAGGCCGCGCGCCACTGTTCGCTCACTTCTCTTCCCACCTGGAAGCTTTCGGGGCCGATACAGGGGCCGATAAAGGCGTAAACGTCTTTCGGATCCGTGCCGAAATGTTTCGTCATCGCGGCGAGGGACTTGGCGGGCAGTTGTTTTACCGTGGAACGCCAGCCTGCGTGGATACAGGCCATGGCCTCGCGTATGGGATCGTACAGGAGCACCGGCGTGCAATCGGAGATGCGGGCGACTAAGGCCACATGTTTTTTGTCGGTGATCAAGGCGTCGGTATCTTTTACGATGCGAAAGCCGAAATACGTTTCTCCCGTCGGTTCGCCTTCGATCCGTACAATGTGATCGGAGTGGGTTTGATGCATGTAATAAACCTCGTGGGCCTTTGTGTCCAAAGTATCTAAAAAATGCCGCGTATGCTGCTTTAGATGTTCCTCGCCGAGGCTTGCGCGAAAGTCGTAGGGTTTTTTCGATACGGCGAAGCGTATCCTTTTGAAATCTCTAAGTAGCACGGTTTGATCCGCCTTTCCATCTTCGTGTCCATTGGTTATAATGGTTTTGGAGGATTTTATGAGCAAATGGAAAAAGAGGATTGTCCTCTTTCTTATTATTATAATCGCGGCCTTCGCGGGAATCAAAGGAAAGTCTCTCCTTTCCTACAGGGCGGAAACTTTGTTTCGCACGAAAACTGAGCAGGAAATCACCGGCTTGTCCATACTGAAAGGCGGCGTGCTCGCCACTTTCGACGGCGATCATCTGGTTTTTTACGATAAAAACAAGGGGAAGGTAACCGTGGATCGTTTAGGGGAAGGGCAAAAGGCTTTTTTCGGCGAATCCGACGCCATGCTTTACGACGCGGATGTGAACAAGGTGACGGTTTTCGGTGAAGACGGAAAGGAAAAAGCGGTCTATCCTTTGGAGGGCAGCTTGTTTAACGCCCAAGTGCAGGAGGGGACGCGGATTTTTCATTGCCGCTACGACGACGGTGAGAAGTTGTTTGTGGCTTCCGACGGCGGTGGTTTGTCGGAAGTGTTTCAGACGAAAAACTACATTTTAGACTATTGTTTCGATTCGCCGAAATCTTTTGTGGTGACGGAGCTTTCCAATGCGGCCAACGGGTATAAGACCACGGTGTACGTGGAAAAGGGCAAGGCCGATCGCGGCGCCATGGAAACGACGGAATTTCCCATAGAAGTGGCCATGCACATGGTCGTCGGCAAATACCCGATTATCTCCACGGAAAAGCATCTGTACGGATTGGACAAGGAGCTGATTACGGAATCCACGCCTATTCTGTCGGATATTGCCCTTGTAAATAACCGACTCTATTCCCTCCACAGTGGGCTGTTAAGCGTTTACGACGGTCGCCTGAAGGAAAAGAGACATTATGTGATGGAAGCCAATGTGGATCGGCTCGCGGTCGTAGACGAGAGTCTTTTTGCCTATGGACGTCGCGAGGTTTTATCACAACCGACGTCTAAGCAGCCCTTTCATATGCGTTTCGACGACAATCAGGAAAAATTGCTTTTAAAAGACGGCTACATGGCCGCCTACGAGCACAAGCATCTGGCGTTTTATAAGTTGAAGGCCCATTTGTTCCCCGGGAAAAATCGGGTGCAAGAGTTAAAACACGTGGAGTAGTTCATGGACGGGAGTATGCATGGCTGAAATTGTGACGGATATAAGAGCTTTTTTGTTTACGGCACCGGGGAAGTTAAGTATTCCGGGAATCGTGATTGCGGGACTTTTCCTTTTTCTCGCGGCGCGCCTCGCGGTGGATTTCATCGCGAAAGGTCTAGGCAAATACATAGCCAATCGGGAGAAGAAAGCGACGCGAAACAAGAGGCGGGTCATTACTTTGACCCATTTGGCAAAAAGTGCGTCGAAATACACCATTTACGGTGTGGCCTTGTTGATTTTTCTGAATCTTTGCCGAGTAAACACATCGACCTTGCTCGCTACGGCGGGGATCGGTTCCTTGGCCGTCGCCATGGGGGCACAGGAAATTATCAAGGACTTTCTCAACGGCTTTTTCATTATCTTCGACGATCAGTTCGCCGTGGGAGAGTACGTGGAGTGCGCCGATAAGAAAGGACACGTGGCTTCTCTCGGTTTTCGCGCCACGGTGATCCGCGACTTCGACGGGACGCTGTACACGATTCCCAATTCCGCTATACGCATCGTGACCAATCGGGGACGAGGGCGAAAGCGAGCTATGGTGGTGGTACCCATCGACCGCAGGGAAGATCCGGATAAAGCCATAGAGGTAATCGAAGGAGCGGCGCAATCCTTAAAGAAGGATTATCCCAAGTCTTCTTGGGACGTGTGGGGTGTCACGAGTTTTATTCCAAACGGCTACGAGATCACGGTGGTCGCGTGGGACGAGGCGAAGAATCAATTCAACTTGGAGTACGATTTGCGTAAGGCCATTGCCAAGGCAATGAACGAAGCGGACATAAAC
>JAEXBU010000081.1 GCA_023393815.1 Bacillota bacterium
TGCCCACTTCGTCGGAAGGAAAACTGAGCAAAATATGGAGCTTGCGGCCGCTCTTTGCAAGACCTTTTAAGATCGTGGAAAAGCGGTTCCGTGATAAGATCGGAAAAACGACGCCGAAAGGACCGTCAAAGGATTCGGCCACGTCTTTGGCAATGTCGTCTACCGTGGCGTAGTTGCCTTGGCTTCGTGCGACTAAGGATTCCGTGACGCAGATAATATCCTTGTCTCTCAGAGGAATGGATTCCGATTCAATGGCATTTTTTACCGAATCGAATACCACGTCGACTAAGTTGTCGCCTTGCTTTACCATAGGCAGTCGAATGCCTCGGGTCGTCGTTCCAATGTAGCGCTTCATAATACGTATCGCCTCTTTCATATTCAAAAGTAAAAATGACTATCCTATTCTACCATACTTTACCAAAAGGTGGTATGATGAAAGTAAAAGAGATGAAAAAAAGGAGGAGGATCGGTGCAAGGTGTCTTACGACGACGGGGCGATTTTTTTCACAACCATGGGGTGATGTTGCTCATTTTGTGGTTGCTTTTTTTTGAGCGTTTGTGGATGTTATCGCATTTAGGGGCCACCTACGGTCTCGAGAGCGACGACATGAGTTACGTGCAATCGGGAATCACTTTGTACCGGACCGGTACGTTGATTATGCACGATCTTATCAGCGCCCAAATTATGCCGGGGCTTCCCGCTTTGATCGCCCTCGTGGCCGTTTTTTTCGGTACGGGAGAAACGCTGTGGCTCGCGCTGAAGGTGCTCTGGTGCATTTTCGGCGTCCTGGCGGCCTGGTTTACCTACCTCGCCATTTGCGAGAAGGCACCCCGCTATGCTGCCATTTTGCCCGTGCTTATGTTTTTTACGCCGGACTTCGCCTGGCAGGATAACCTGATCTTAACGGAGACGCCTTATTTATTTCTCGTCAGTCTTTACCTTTACGGGGTGATGCGCATGGGCAATCGAAAAGATTGGATGGGCTTTGGGATTATGGCTGTCAGCGCCTTTTTGGCTTTTATGCTGAAAGCTCAGGCCATTTGCCTCTTTTTCTTGCCCCTGCCGTATTTGTGGATCAAAAAGTATCCCTCCATCCGCCTCTGTATGCAGGCGCTGATCGTGATGTTCGCCCTGGCCTGTTTTATGATCCCCTGGAGCATACGCAATTACAAGCAGTTCGGCAGCTTTATTCCTACTACTTATGGCGTGGGAAATCCGCTCCTTTTGGGCACGTTTCAAGGGGAAGGCTATCCGGAGCGGGACTATTTCGATCGGCAAGTGTTTATCGATCAGGTCTACGAGGAGCAGCGCTTTTTAAAACAGCCGGACGGCGAATTTTTGCCTCGCCACAAGCGGTATTTTGAACTCCTTGCGGACAAGAAAATGGCCGAGGCTCGCATGGCCTATTGGTGGAAACACGATCGGGCCTCGATGCTCAAAAGTTATTTGTGGCTCAAGCCGAAAAGTATGCTCTTTCAAACGTTTTATTGGGATGAAGTGATTCCCCACACGAAATATCCGATTATCCACCTAAGGCAATTGGACTTTACCTTGGCCATGGCGGCGGCGGTGGTGGTTTTGATCGCGCGAAAGACCATTGCCGAGACATATTTCGTTCTTTTCGCTTATTGGGTGCAAGTCTATATGTATGCCTACGCCTATGTTTTCGACCGCTACGCCCAAACGCTGCTTCCTTATCGCTACGTGGCGATCGGCTTTCTGATTCCCGCCGCAGTTTCGATCCTCCGCCGCGGGATTCGCTACGTGCGGGGCAAGCGCGCGTATCGGGAGGGGCTAAAAATACAAAAGCAATAGAAGGCCTTTTTGGGCAAACAAAAAGCACCCGGATTTTCTCCGCGTGCTTTTTGTTTTTAATAGGATTTGGCGTAGTAGACCATGTGTTTTGCGGGTTTTCCGCAGTGGATACAGGTTCCCGACAATTGTTCTTCTTCGAAGGGGATGCAGCGAATGGTTGCGGTGGTTTCGTCCTTGATTTCCGCTTCGCATTCTTCATCTCCGCACCACATCCCTTTAATGAAGGGATTGCCGTTGGCCATTTTTTCTTTAAATTCCTCGTAGTCGGTGACTACAAAGGTATTGGCATCCATGCGGGCTTTGGCGGCGGCGAACATATCTTTTTGAATGGTTTCCAGCATTTCGTCCACTTTGTCCGCCAAGTTGTCCATGGAGACGAAGATCTTTTCGTTGGTGTCTCGGCGAACGAAGACCACTTGGTTCTTTTCGATGTCTTTCGGACCGATTTCGATACGAAGGGGCACGCCTTTCAATTCCCATTGATTGAACTTCCAACCCGGGCTGTATTGTTCCCGGTCGTCGAGTTTGACGGCGAAGCGGCCTTTCAGGCTGTCGTAGAGTTCTTGGGCCTTTTCCTTTACGCCTTCCTTATGCAGGGCAATGGGTACGATGACCGTTTGAATCGGTGCGATGCGGGGCGGCATGACCATGCCGCGGTCGTCGCCGTGAACCATGATCAAAGCGCCGATCAGACGCGTAGTAATAGCCCAGCTCGTGGTCCAACCGTAGGCGAGTTTGCCTTCGCGGTCTTGGTATTGAATGTCGAACATCTTGGTGAAGTTTTGGCCTAAATTGTGGCTCGTGCCCGCTTGCAGGGACTTGCCGTCGTACATCATCGCTTCCAGCGTGTAGGTGGCGTCGGCACCGGCGAAACGTTCGGAATCGCTCTTTTTGCCGACGACGAGGGGAATCGCCAACTCTTCTTCGATGATTTGACGATACATTTCCTGAATCATCAAGGTTTCCCGTTGGGCATCTTCATAAGTTTCGTGAACCGTGTGGCCTTCTTGCCAGAAAAATTCCACGGTACGAAGGAAGGGGCGGGTCGTCTTTTCCCGGCGGAAGACCGTACACCATTGGTTAATCAGCAGGGGCAGATCCCGATAGGTTTGAATCCATTTGGAATACATGGTGTTAATGATGGTTTCGGACGTGGGGCGCACGACCAAGCGTTCCGCCAGTTCGTCTTCTCCGGCGTGGGTAATCCAATAGACTTCCGGCGCGAAGCCCTCGAAGTGATCCACTTCTTTTTGAAGCAGGCTTTCCGGGATCATCATGGGGAAGTAGGCGTTTTGGTGACCCGTTTCTTTTAACCGGCGGTCGGTATCGTTCTTAATGTTTTCCCACACGGCGAAACCGTAGGGGCGAATGACCATGCAGCCCCGAATGGGCGCGTAATCGGCCATTTCCGCTTTTAAGACGATGTCCGTATACCATTGTGCAAAATCTTCATCTCTCGGCGTAATCTCTCGTACAAATTTTTCTTCAGCCACGTTGTGCCTCCTCAATGCAATAAAAAAACCACGGTTTCGCAGGGACGAAAAACCGTGGTACCACCCAAATTCAATACCCGAAATGGGTATCCTCGACGTTTTAACGCAACGAACGGTCCGGTTTGCGGACAACTCCGGAGCGGGATTCCGCCGGGCGCCATCGTCGAATCTTGCAATCGGTGAATTCGACTCCCTGAGATTTAGCCGAGCGTACTTTTCTCCATCGAAGTTTTTGAATACATTTATTATACAGGCTCGAGCGAACTTGTCAAGTGCGAGGCGTGTAAAAATTATATTTTTTCTCGAGGGAAGGGCGCGGGTTCTTGACATTGAATTTTCCTTTGACTATTATAAAAGAAAACACCCCTTGCGGCGCGAGGGTTTATAGGTTTTTTTATATTGGTTATCTTTCGAGAGAACCAATTTTTTCTATTTTAGGAGGAAATATGGATCTAGACAAGAAGTTCGGGGAGATGGCGTTTAACAAGCGCATGATGCGAGAGCGGCTGCCCCACGCCATTTATTATCGGTGGAAAAATGCCATTCGAAACGAGGTGCCTTTGGATCGGGAGACCGCCGATGCCATCGCCCACGCCATGAAGGAGTGGGCCTTGGAAAAAGGCGCCACCCACTATTGCCACTGGTTTCAGCCCCTTAACGGTCTGACGGCGAAAAAACACGACGCGTTTTTGGATCGCACAGACAAGTACGAAGTGATTGAGCGCTTTTCCGGCAAGGAACTGATCCGCGGGGAAAGCGACGGCTCGTCTTTTCCCACCGGAGGTATGCGCAGCACCTTCGAGGCGCGGGGATACACCTATTGGGACGCCACAGCGAACTCTTTTATCATCGACCGGATTTTGTACATTCCCACGATCTTCGTTTCCTTTAATGGGGACAAACTGGACAAAAAAGGCCCCCTGCTCGCGTCCATGGGTCTCATCAGCGAGTACGGATCCAAGGTGGTCAATCTCTTTGAAAAGGACGAATATACCTATCGCATGAAGCCGAAAGTGGGTTTGGAGCAGGAATTTTTCCTCATCGACAAATCCCATTACGACAAAAGGAGCGATTTAAAAAGTGTCGGCCGCACTTTAATCGGTGCCGGCGCGCCCAAGGGACAGGAAATGGGGGACCACTACTTAGGCAGCATTCCCAAGCGCGTCATGGCCTTTTACGAGGCGGTCAACGAAAAGTTGTGGGAGCTGGGCATTTTTGCCAAGACCGAACACAACGAAGTGGCGCCCTGTCAATTTGAAATCGTGGCCCTGTTCGAAAACGCCAACATCGCCGTGGACTACAACCAGTTGATTATGAGCATATTAAAGGAAACGGCCGCCGATTACGATCTGTTTTGCCTACTTCACGAAAAGCCCTTCGCCGGCGTAAACGGAAGCGGCAAGCACAACAATTATTCCCTCGTCACCAATTACGGAAAAAACATCTTTGATCCCGGCGATAATCCCAAAGAAAACCTCACCTTCCTCTTATTCCTCGCGGCCATGATTGAAGCGGCCGACGACTACGCGCCCTTGTTCCGCATCGCCTCGGGCGGGCCGACCAACGATCGGCGTCTGGGCGGATTGGAGGCGCCGCCGTCCATTATTTCCATCTTCCTCGGAAACGACCTGGAAGAAATCTTAAAAGACATTGCCCACGAAGAGTACCACGCCAAGATCGAAACCCTGCCAGAGATCAAGATCAACTCTTTAGGCTATACGCCTCGGGATTCCAGCGACCGAAATCGCACGAGCCCCTTAGCTTTTACGGGAAACAAGTTTGAATTTCGCATGGTGGGCTCTTCCATGACCGCGGCCGATGCCAACATCGTCATCAACACCACCTTAGGTCACAGCTTGCGGAAAATGGCCGAGCGCCTGGAGCCTTTGGCGGAAGACGAAGAGGCTCTGCGCCGAGAAGCTTATACCGTCATCGCGGAAATTGTGCGCGCCCACGAGCGCATTCTCTACAACAAAGACAACTACTCCCAAGCGTGGGTGGAAGAAGCCGAGCGACGCGGTCTTCCCAACTACGCAACCTTCTTCGAAGCCATTCAAGCTTTAAAGGACAAAGAGTTGATTCAAATTTTCGGCGACTACGACGTATTGAGCGAAAGCGAAGTAGAAGCCATTTACGAAGTGGGTCTGGAGTCCGTCTCCATTCAGGACTTTTTGGAAGCGAGAACGTTGATGACCATGCTCTCCAAAGACGTGGAACCGGCGGTAGTGGCGGAGCTGAACGATCTTTTGAACGTCACCGAACGCTTGGAAAACGCCGCATTAAAGGATCGCCTGCAAACATTAAATGTGCTCTTTGAAGAACTTTTGTTGCGTCACAAAAAATTAAAGGCCACCTACGCCAAAGCCAAGACTTTGGAAGGCTACGAACGGGCGGAATTTTTTGAAAAAGAAGTCATTACGCAATTTCCCCACATCCGAAAGATTTGCGACGAATTGGAAAGTCGCGTTTCCAGAAAACATTGGACCATTCCCACCTACGAAGACATTTTTACAGGACTTAATTAGGAGGCATTATGACAAAATATATATTTATAACCGGCGGCGTCGTATCGGGCATCGGCAAAGGGATCAGTGCGGCGAGCATCGGCCGTCTCTTAAAAAATCGCGGCTTTAGCGTGTTTATGCAAAAATTCGATCCCTACCTGAACGTGGATCCCGGCACCATGAGCCCCTACCAACACGGGGAAGTTTTCGTTACCGCCGACGGGGCGGAAACGGACTTGGACTTGGGCCACTACGAACGTTTTATCGACGAAGAACTGACGAAGGCCGCCTCCGTTACTACGGGGAAGATCTATTCCCGCGTCATTAAAAAAGAGCGTCGCGGCGACTACGACGGGGCCACGGTGCAAGTGATCCCCCACGTCACCGACGAAATCAAACACGCCATCTATAGAGCCGGCAAGGAATCCGGTGCCGACGTGGTCATTACCGAAATCGGCGGCACCGTCGGCGACATCGAGGGGTTGCCCTTCATCGAAGCCATTCGCCAAATTCACTCGGAATGCGCCCAAGAAGACGTACTCTTCGTACACACGGTTCTAATCCCCGTGATTCCGGGAAGCGACGAGCTGAAGACCAAGCCCACCCAACACAGCTTTAAACAACTCATGAGCCAGGGGATCAAGGCGGACATCATTATCACCCGAAGCGACGGGGCAATCGACGCCTCCGTTCGCAACAAAATTTCCCTCTTCTGCGACGTGCCCAAGGAAAATGTCATCGAATCCCGCCACGTGGATTTAATCTACGAATTGCCCAACGTGTTTAGAGAACAAAATTTAGATGAAATCATTATGAACCACCTCAAGCTCGAGCCGAAAGCGTTAAAAGTCGACGACTGGCGTCACATGGTGGAAGCGTTCAAGCAGGCGGAAGGTGCCATTCACATCGCCCTGGTGGGCAAATACGTGCAGTTGCACGACGCCTACCTGTCCGTCTCGCAAGCCCTTTTGGATGCGGGCTACGACATGGGGCGGCTGGTGCAAATTCACTACGTGGATGCGGAAGATTTAGTGGACGAGGCCTCCTTGGATCGCGCCTTAAAAGACGTGGACGGCATCCTCGTACCCGGCGGCTTCGGCGAACGGGGCATCGAGGGCATGATCCGCGCATCGAAATACGCGCGGGAACATAAAATTCCCTACTTTGGCATCTGCCTCGGTATGCAAATCGCCGTCATCGACATCGCTCGAAATTTGGCCGGCTTAAAAGACGCCAACTCCACGGAATTTGACGTAGACACCACATACCCGGTCATCGACCTGATGGAATCCCAAGTGGGAGTGGAAAACCTCGGCGGCACGCAGCGCCTGGGCAACTATCCTTGCCACCTAATCGAAGATACGCGAGCCGCGAAGCTGTACAAAGAAACGGACATTTTGGAGCGCCACCGCCATCGCTACGAATTCAACAACGAATTCCGAGGCGTTTTGAGAAAAGCCGGTCTCACCATCGCCGGAACCAACGAAGATTTGGATTTGGTGGAAATCATCGAGTTGGATCAAGGCAGCTATTTTGTCGCCTGTCAATTCCATCCGGAATTTAAATCCAGACCCAACCACATCCATCCCTTGTTCCACGGATTTATCGAAGCGGCCGGGAAGCGGGCCCTACGGTGAGCGAGTACTGGGATCTTTTCGACGAAAACAATGTCCCGACACAAGAAAGCCTGCGTCGGGGCGAACGAATCCCCAAAGGGCGCTATCACCGGGTCGTGGAAGCCTGGGTCCGCACCCCGAGCGGCTACTACATTTTGCAGAAGCGATCCATGAAAAAGAGAAACTACCCGGGCTATTGGTCCTGTACCGCCTGCGGTAGCGTCGTCAAAGGCGAAGCGCCGGATGCGGCCATGATCCGGGAAATGAAAGAAGAAATGGGTATCGAATTGACCGAAGACGAACTCGTCCTGGATCGAATCCTTACGGAATTTCCCGCCCATTACTACATTTATCGGATCGAAAAGGAACTTTCGGAAGAAGACATTACCTTGGATCCGGAAGAAGTCGACGATTTTGTCTTTTTAAAACAGGACGACATGATAGAATGGATGGAAACCAAACGAATGACCAAACTGTCCTATTACAAAGATTTCTTTGAACGATGGACGTAAAAAAACAGGGGTCTTACAGAGATCCCTGTTTTTTTAAACTGTGAATCGGTGGCAGAAACAGCCACAAAGAGAGACACGGTTCCCGAAATTCGTTGTACATCGCATACTTCGCCGATCGATCGAAGGCGATGCTGTCGCCCGATTCCAAGGCGTAGGCCACGTCGTCCAAAACGACCGTGAGACGCCCCGCCAGGAGAAAGCCAAAGGCCTCGCCCTCGTCGTCGGTAGTGGGCGTTACGTCTTGTTTCTCTGCCGTTTCGAAGCGCATTTCCACTATTTCGTAGTGGACGTGGCTTTTAGGAGACAACAGGCGTATACGCCGATCCGCTGCCTCCGATTCCAGCATGGTATGTTCGCCGCCCCGCAGAATCGTGGGTTTCTTCTTCGAGGGTACGTCCTCGAAAAATTCCCCCATCGTCGTATGTAACGCGTCAACGATACGCAACATGGCGTTCACCGAAGGCGACACCAAGTCCCGCTCGATTTGGCTAATCAAGCCCGTGGACAGATTGGACGCTTCAGCCAAATCTTTAATACTCATGCCCAAGGCCTTGCGCATGGTACGAATTTTTTGTCCCGAAAATTTTCCGGACATAAGCACCCCCTGTATTTTATCGGAAATCATATACTAAACATAGTATACCATACAATCTTGGGAAAATTGAAAAAAGAATGCAGTTGCGGCAAAAAACGCCGGCGCTGGATATGCTATAATAAGAGGCGAATAGGAGGTTTTCCATGGAAAGAGAAAAAATACTAGTCATCGACTTCGGCGGCCAATACAATCAACTGATTACCAGACGGGTCAGAGAAAAAAACGTCTATGCGGAAGTCGTCCCCTACAAAAAAGCCCTGGATGCCATAAAAAAGGAAAAGCCCATCGGCCTGATCTTTACCGGCGGTCCCAATAGCGTCTACGAGCCCAAAAGTCCGGATATCGATCCGAAAATATTGGACATGGGTCTGCCTATTTTAGGGATCTGCTACGGAATGCAGCTTATCGCGAAAAATATGGGCGGTGTTGTCGCCAAATCCGACAAAAGAGAATTCGGAAAAACCAAAACCATGGTCGACCCCGCATCCAAACTCTTCGACGGTCTGGACGTGGAACAAATTACCTGGATGAGCCACGTAGATTATGTAAAAGAACTGCCCGAAGGCTTTCGCACCGTCGCCTCCACCGACAGTTGCCCCGTGGCCGCCATGGAAAACAAGGAAAAAAACATCTACGCCATTCAATTTCACGGAGAAGTCAATCACACGGAACACGGACATGAAATCATCGACAATTTCCTGAAAAAAATATGCCACGCAAAAGGAGATTGGAACATGAAAGACTTCGCCAAAGAAGCGAAGCGCGCCATTCAGGAAAAAGTAGGGAACAAAAAAGTCCTCCTCGCCCTCTCCGGCGGCGTCGACTCCTCCGTCTGCGCAAAACTCCTCGTCGACGCCATTGGCGAAAACCTCAGCTGCATCTTCGTCGATCACGGCCTGATGCGTAAAAACGAAGGCGACGAAGTGGAAGCCGCCTTTAAAAATACCGGTATGCGTTTTATTCGCGTGGACGCAAAAGACCGCTTCTTAAAGCGCCTAAAAGGCGTTACCGATCCCGAACAAAAGCGAAAAATCATCGGCGAAGAATTTATCCGCGTCTTCGAAGACGAAGGCCGAAAAATCGGCGCCGTCGACTTCCTGGCCCAAGGCACCATTTATCCCGACGTCATCGAAAGCGGCGCCGGCGATGCCGCCGT
>JAEXBU010000020.1 GCA_023393815.1 Bacillota bacterium
AAATCCAACCATGTAGAGGATTTAAAGAAAGAACTCATCCCACGTGGCGACAGCTTGATTGTCGTCGGTGACGATAGCATGATTAAAGTGCACGTCCATACCAATGACCCGGGTCTCGCAATTCAAAGCGCCTTACATTACGGTTTTTTAAAGGACATTAAAATCGATAATATGCGCTTACAACATTCCGAACGCTTATTTACTGATTCGGAAGTCAAGGCAACAAGAGAAGAAGAGAACGCACCTGAAAAAAGGAAGACCTACGGTTTCGTCTCTATTTGCGCAGGAGAAGGCATTGAAAAGATTTTTCGCGATGTAGGCGTCGACTATTTGGTTACCGGTGGCCAGACCATGAACCCAAGCACGGAAGACATTCTGGCAGGTATTGAGAAAGTTCAAGCGGAACACATTTTTATTCTTCCGAACAATAGCAATATTTTCCTCGCTGCAGAAGCGGCAGCGGAGATTTCCGACAAAGATGTGGTCGTATTAAAGACGAGATCCATCCCGGAAGGCATCAACGCCTGCATTCACTTTATGCCCGACAAGAGCGTCGAGGAAAATGTAGAAATGATGATGCAGGCGATAGATGATATGACTACGGGGCAAGTGACTTACGCGGTTCGAGATACGGAAATGGACGGGATTGCCATTAAAAAGGGAGATTTCATCGGTCTCTCCGGTAAAAAGATTCTAGCGAAAGGCCAGTCGATCAACGAGACTACCATCCAAACGATCGAAAAGATGGTCGATGAGGACGCCACCTTTATCTCCCTCTACGCCGGGGAAGATGTGAGTGAGGAAGACGCAGAAGCCATGATTTCGGCTTTGGAAGACGCCTTTCCTGATATTGATATAGAAATCATGCGCGGAGAGCAGCCCATTTATTATTATTTAATTTCAGTGGAATGATCAGCAGGCGTGGGCCTGCTTTTTCATTGGAGGAGCCATGGATGTAACATCGAGTATTTTAGAGGTTAAGGGGATCGGGACAAAAGTCGCCGAAAAATTGAAACGTGCATCGATCTTTACGGTAGAAGACCTCTTATACACATTGCCTTATCGTTACGAAGACGGAAGTGACCTGAGGGATTTTTCCCATCCTGATTTCGATCGATCCGCAACCTACGCCATTCGCCTAGTGGAAAAAATGCCGCGCCGTTACTTGAAGAGGGGTCTGAGTATGCAGACTTACAAAATCTCCGACGGCAACAGGGAAGGGGAAATGACTTTCTTTAATATGCCCTATTTAGATAAAAGTTTCCAAGTAGGAAAGGGATATTACATTTATGGAAAGCCGAAACTGTTTCACAATCGTCTGCAGTTTTCTACACCTAAAGTTTTTGACGAGAAAAAACGACAACAGGCACTGTCTATTGCGCCCATTTATCCTTTGATTTCGGGGATCAGCCAAAAGGCTATGGGAAACTACATTCAACAAGCGTTACAAGCGGTGCAAGTACGTCCCGTCGCACCCGTATACCTAAGGGATCGCTACGGACTTTTTTCGGAAGATAAAGCTCTTCGTATCCTTCACGGACCTCGCTCCATGGAGGAAGCGAAAATCGCGCTACAATCTTTGATTTTTTCTGAGTTTCTCTGCTTTCAATTGGCCTTAGGTCGCTTTCACCGCAGCATGAGAGAAGATGGATTTTCCATGAAGAAAACCGATTTGGCCGAAGCAATCCTAAGGGACTTTCCTTTCCAACTGACGAAGGGGCAGGAAAATGCCTGGTGCGATATCCGGAGAGATATGGCGTCGGATAAGCGAATGGAACGCCTTGTTCAAGGGGATGTGGGAAGTGGAAAAACCATCATCGCCTTTCTCGCCATGGCCACCTGCGTAGCGTCGGGTTATCAGGCTCTTTTTATGGCACCTACGGAAATTTTGGCACAGCAACACTACGAAGAAGCTTTTCGTCTATTTATGCCCCAAGGCGTGCGCGTGGAACTTTTGACCGGCAGCACAAAAGAAGGAAGGAAAAAAAGCATTCGGGAAAATTTTGCCAATGGGAACTGTGATATCGTTATAGGAACGCATTCGCTGTTCAGCGAGCAGTTATCAAGCGAACGAATCGGCCTCACGATTACCGATGAACAACACCGCTTTGGCGTCATGCAGAGAGAAGCGCTTCAAGAAAAACAATCGAGGAGCGATCGCTTGATTATGACGGCGACGCCGATCCCAAGGAGTCTTGCCATTGTCATGTACGGAGACACGGCAATTTCATCCATTCGCACCATGCCGAAGGGCAGAAAGCGGGTAGAAACGACAGTAGTAAACGAATCGGGGTTAACGGCCGTTTATAATTTCATGGAGGATTTTTTGAAAAGCGGCCAGCAAATTTATGTGGTCTGTCCTTTGATCGAAGCGAATCCGGATTTAAATTTACACGCGGCAGAAACGGTTTACGATTATTTTTCGAAGGAACGGTTCAAGGGGTATTCTGTCGCGTTGATCCACGGCCGATTGGCGTCGGAAGAAAAGAACAAGATTATGGAGGCCTTTCAACAAAACGAGATACAGATTCTCATTTCTACGACGGTGATCGAAGTCGGCGTCAACGTAGTGAATGCCAATCTACTTTTCGTCTTTGATGCCGATCGCTTTGGCTTGGCCACCTTGCATCAACTCCGTGGTCGCGTCGGCCGCGGAAATCAGAAAGCCTACTGTATCTTGCATAGTGCAAACAATAATCTGAAGTCGCAGGAGCGATTAAACATTTTGGTACGATCCAACGATGGTTTTTCCATTGCGGAAGAAGACATGAAGCTGCGAGGAGGCGGCGATTTCTTCGGTACGCGGCAATCGGGTACGGCTCGTTTTCGCGTAGGCGATCTATTTGAAAATATGGATATTATGCGCTATGCAAAAATCGAGGCCGATGCGATTTTAGAGGGTAACCATTTAAACGAAACAGAGGAGCCGGAATTATTTCAGGCGGTAAGAGCCTACGAAAGTCGAACGCTCGGCACGTAATTGCCTGATAGAATGGGTTATACTGCAATTTTGAAAGGAAGTGACCATGCGAGTAATTGCAGGAGAAAAAAAGGGGCGCCGATTGAAGACACCGAAGGGCGAGCGCGTTCGACCGACGGAAGATCGAATTAAAGAGAATGTGTTTAACCTGCTTTACAGCCCCTTTAGCGGTGTTTGCGTATTGGATTTATTCGCAGGCACCGGACATATCGGCATTGAGTTTCTAAGTCGCGGCGCTGAAAAAGCATGGTTTTGCGATAATCATCCGGAAAGTCTCAGAATAATTCGTGAAAATATCAAGATAACAGGGTATAATGAGAAGAGCAAGGTCGTGGAAACGTCGTTCGAGAAGTGTCTTTCCCTTGCACGGGATGAAGCGATGGCATTCGACTACATATATGTCGATCCTCCCTATGCGAATCGTGATTATTATGACCGCACGGCGAAAGACGTAAGCACTTACGCTTTGCTCGCTCCCGGAGGCCGTATGGTATTTGAGGCGCCGAAGGCATATGTTTTTTCTGACTACAATCAATTGCATTTAGTGCGGGAAAAAGCCTATGGAACGAAGATTATTTGGATTTATGAAAGTTGTGATTAGGATTTGAAAGTCATCTATGCCGGAAGTTTCGACCCCGTTACCTATGGCCATTTGGACATTATACGTCGGGCGAAAGCAATTTTTGGCGAAGTGATCGTCGCCGTTTTGGACAATAAAAGCAAGCCGGGCTTTTTTACTATAGAAGAGCGATTAAGCCTTTTAAGGAAAACTTTAAAAGGAGAAGAGGGGATCGAGATAGACCACTTTGAAGGCCTTCTGGTAGATTATGCCAAAGAGAAAAACATCAATACGGTGGTGCGTGGTCTACGATCCAATACGGATTTTGAAAACGAATACACCGTCGCCATGGCCAATAAAAATTACGGCACCAATTTAGAAACCGTATTTTTACTGACGACCCAAGAGCATTTGTTTATCAGCTCTTCCCTCGCGCGGGAAGTGGCGCTATTTAATGGAGATACATCGCTATTTGTACCCGAGGTGGTCGGAGATGCAATGAAGAGGAAAATGAGAGGAAGGTAGCCTATGGAAGTTATGCGTTACATTGAAGATTTAAAAGATTTATTGGAAGTCAGTTCCACAATCCCCCTTACGGGAAAAGTGATGGTCGATAAGGAAGAAGTGAACGGGCTTCTTAACCAAATTGAATCCCAATTTCCCCAAGATTTAGCGGAAGCGCAAAGCATTCGCGACCGTAAGGACGACATTTTTAACGAAGCGAATATGCAAGCAAAACAAATTGTCCAAGCGGCCCATGTAGAGGCACAAAAATTGATTGACGAGGATGAAATTACTCGCGCCGCCCAAGAACACGCCAGAGAAATTATGAATCGCGCCGAAATGGAGGCCGATCAAATCCGTACCTCCGCCCGCGATTACGTGGACAGTATGTTAGAGAACACCCAAGTGCACTTGTCCGACATGATTAGGACCATTAACGAAAATAGAAAAGAGCTTTAAAAGGTGAGCGTGTCCCCGTAAAGTTATACCGAATCGAGCAAGCAAGCGGCTTGCTCGATTTTGCGTCCACAACCTATTCCCCGGATTGTTTTCAGTTGTTCGTTGTTTGATGTTTTCCCATTTCATCTTCCGCGATAATCTCGCCCCATAGATG
>JAEXBU010000023.1 GCA_023393815.1 Bacillota bacterium
GTGTTGGAGAAGGGCGATGTGGTCGTCATCGGCGGCAAAAGCCACTTCGACGAAGTGGGCGGCAATTTAGAAGAGTTTACCATTCGCAAAAACCATCCTTGGGAGGGCAAGCGGATTATGGATCTGAATTTCAAACCATCGGAGTTGATTTTAATCGTACAGCGAGGGCAAAATGTACTTGTGCCTTCGGGACAAACCGTGCTTTGCGCCGGGGACAAGGTCGTCTTTACGGACAACGGAGACGAAATCTTCGACGAGGAAGGCAACGACATCTCCGACGGGAGAAGCGCGGGTAAAAAGAAAATGAAAAGAATGTAAATTCGCCCTTGACAGAACGGGACTGCTCACCTATAATTATACAGGTATTGAGATGCTATCGTAGCTCAGCCGGTAGAGCACTACATTGGTAATGTAGAGGTCGCAGGTTCAAGTCCCGTCGATAGCTCCATAAAAAAGATCGCCGAAGGCGGTCTTTTTTTATGTCTCGAATCCCCAATCGGAGCGCAAAAAAACCGCAGACACGTTGTCCGGGGTTTTTCCTATGGGAGGAATCATTCGTAAGCGTAGAAAAGGTCGCCTTCGTTTTTTTCTACGGTGTAGAGGGCATCTTTCACCACGTAGGTGTCGGAAAGAAAGTCGCCTAAATTCCGCTTGCGTTCGGCGAAGGCGGTAATAACGTAAAGGGGGAGAAAGGTGGTTTGAATGAAGCGGCAGAAGCCTTCCCGTACGATGACGGTAGTGAGAGAGAGGCGCGGTTCTTCCGGGTGGATGACCCGTGTAGCGGTGATGATTTTTCCCAAGGTCTGTCCGTTGGTAAAGTAGGTGGACAGGATGAAGTATAGGTAGAAGAAGAAGCCCGAAAGACCTTTACTCAGCAAGGTTCCGTCCATGGCGAACAGGGCGTTTAACGGCGACGTGAAGATAGCCGAAAAGGCAGAGGCTACGGCGACGTCGATGAGAAAGGATATGGCGCGAAGCCAAAAACCTGCCGAGACCATGGCGGAGACGGGGTACTTGCGTCGGCGATAGCCGCCTGTGGGGGTGGAAGGCGCGGCTTTTTGGGAGGCGTCGGTTTCAAAAACGGTTTCGTCCGCCGTATCTGCCGTGCGTTCACCTTCTGTGGATTCGACGGTTTCGGCCGCGCTTTCTTCCCACACATCGGAGAAGGCCTTCGTTTCTTTCGAGGCGCGTGTCTCTTCGCCTACGGCTTGAGGGCGAGCATCTTGCCCATTTTCGGCGTCGATTTTTTCGTCCCCTTCCGGCGCTTTACCTTTTCGACGGAAGAGGCTCTTTTTTTCTTCGGTAAAGGGATCGTAGTGTTGGTCTTTCATTATTCACCTCCGTAGAGGTACATGGGTCGTGCGTTGTCGGAAAGGGCTTTGAGCACGAGTTTCGCCGCCACTTCGTGTTCCGTGGATTTTTGGCTGAACAGGCTCGAGAAGAAATTGCTGCCCAAACTCTTGGTGTAGTTAAAGACTTCGGGATTATCGGTCTTAATGGCTTTTTTCAACGCTTCCAGTGCGTCTTCCGAGTAACCGAGTTCATCCACTAAGCCGTTGGCCTTGGCCTGTTTTCCCGTAAAGACGCTGCCGTCGGCGAGAGGCCGGAGTTTGGCCATATCCATATGGCGGCCCTGAGAAACGACGTTTAAGAATTCTCCGTAAAGGTCGTCTACGACGCCTTGCAAGATGGCTCGTTCTTCGTCGGTCATAGGGCGTCGAGTGCTGCCGATGTCTTTGTGGGCGGCACTTTTAATGGTTTGGTCGGAAATGCCCAATTTGTCCATCAGACCGGAGAGATTGCTTCCCCCCATAATGACGCCGATGGAGCCGGTCAAGGTGGAGGGGGCGGCATAGATCTTCGTGGCCGGCGCGGAAATATAATAGCCGCCGCTGGCCGCCGTGTTTCCCATGGTTACGTACACGGGCTTGTGGTTGTCGACAATGGCCTTGACCCGTTTGTAGAGCTCGGCGCTTTCGTAGACGCCGCCGCCGGGGGAGTTGACCTTTAAAAGTACGCCCTTGACGGTATCGTCTTTTACTATGTCGTCCAAGGCATTTAAGGTAGCCGTGTGATCGTAGGCTTCGGCGAGGAAGGACGCTTGAGGCGTATTCATAATGGTGCCTTCCACGGTGATGACGGCGATGCGCTTGGTGCTGTCGCCTTCTTCCACGACTTCTTCGTTCATGCCGTTGACAGAGTTCATGAGGGACGTTTCGATCTTTTCTATTTGCCTGTCGCGGTTCAGTTTGCTGCTGATGCCGCTGGACAGGGCGCTGATCCCCAGGATCAGGACGGCGACCCCGACGGCGATCCATCGTCGGGTGTTCATTTTTTCAAGCATAATTCCTCCTTATTGCTACAATTGTTTTCCATATTATAGTATCATAAGTGGTGTACGTCTACCATACGGGAAAATCATACCACAGGAGCGAACCATGCACAATTCTATGTGGAAAGTTGCTTTTCTTCTTCTTTTAACGGTAAATATCTTCGTCCTTGCGGGCCTTTTTCTTCTGACGCGGCCCAGGGCGACGAATGGGGAAGAAGAAGACGCGGTTATAAATGAAAAATCTGATTACGAAGTAATCTTGACGAAAGAAGCTTTGGAAACCGCCGTGAATCGGGGTCTGAAAGAGAGTGGAAGCGGCGTGCGTTTTTCCGTCGCCGACGGCTTTTACTTTCGCATACCCGTGGAAGCGTATGGAGTCAAGAGCACTTTAGCGCTGAAGACGGCTCCCTCCGTAGATAAAGAGGGTGCGGTGCGCATGAAAGTGGAGCGGCTGAACTTGGGCAGCTTGCCTCTGCCGGAAGGGGCGGGCCTGTCCTTGGCGGGATCCGCCGTGAATGTTCGGGGGTTGCGCCTTTTGCCGGCAAAGAAAGAAATTGTCTTGGATCCCGGGGTATTTTTGCCCGAGCAGGCAGGAAACTTGCGGGCCAAGGTCTTGGATGTAGAAAACGAACGTTACGTATTTGAAGGGAATTTAGGTGCGAATTAAATGGAAGATGTTTGGCTATATATACCGGTCGTCGTAATTCTCATCGCCTTGTCGAGTTTTTTCTCCTCGTCGGAGACGGCGCTCACGTCGGTAAATCAAATTCGCCTGCGCCAGCGGGCTACAGATGGCGACAGAAAGAGTTTAATCGTCTTAAAACTTTTGGAAAAGCCCCAGGACTTGATCTCCAGTATTTTAATCGGAAACAATATCGTAAACATCGCCTCTTCGGCGGTGGCGACGGTCTTTTTTACCGAACTTTTCGGCGCCAGCGGGCCCGTGGTGGCCACGGTGGTCATGACGATTTTGGTTTTAATCTTCGGCGAAGTTTTGCCGAAAACCGTCGCCCAACAGCAGCCGGAGATGATCAGCCGCAAGGTGGCCAAACCCATCTCCAAAGTCGCTGCGCTCTTTAAGCCCGCGGTCTTTCTGCTTTCGGCATTGACTACGCTGGTGACGAAGCTCCTCTTTTCCCATGTGGACGAGTCGCCCACCATTACGGAAGAAGAATTCAAAACGTTGGTGGAAGTAGGGGAAGAAGAAGGGGTCTTGCAGCGGGAAGAGCGCGCGTATATCGACAATGTCTTGGACTTTTCTTCGGCCACGGCATCGGATATGATGAAGCCCCGCACTTCTGTGGTGGCTCTGGATGTAGAGGCTACGGAAGAGGAAATTTTCGACCTGTTGAAGGAAAATCGCTACAGCCGCATTCCCGTCTACGACGGTTCCATCGACCACATTATCGGCATCTTGTACATGAAAGATGTGGTGCGCGCTCTGGCGCAGGGCGAGGCTATCGATCTTCGCCATTGCCTTAGGGACGCGTACTTTATTGGCGAAAGCGCCGTAGCCGATCGTATTTTCCGGGAGCTGAAGGCGCGAAACCTCTCCATTGCCGTGGTGGTGGACGAGTACGCCGGGACCAGTGGCATTATTACCATGGAAGATATTTTGGAAGAGTTGGTTGGCAACATTGACGACGAATACGACTTGGAAAACACCGACGTGATCCTTCTGGAAAACGGCGTCTATTTGGTGGATCCGGAATTGCGAATCGATGAAATCAACGATTACTTCCATATGAATTTAGAAAGTGAAAAGTCCGACTCCATCGGCGGTTTTGTGATCGAGCTGTTGGATCGCATTCCGAAACAGGGCGAGGTCGTGCGTTACGGCGACATTCTCTTTACGGTGAACGAAATGCAGGGCTTAAAGATGACCAAGCTGAAGATGGATCTTCGGCCGGAATCCTAGGGGATCGGGTCCCCTTTACCATTGAGGGAATTATGCTGAATCGCTACATTGAAAAAAAATTGCCCGATCCGAAAGATCCGGCGAGAAGAAGCGCCATGGGGCGGCAGGCGGCGGTGTTGGGCATCGTGTTGAACTTGACGTTTGCCCTGTCGAAAATTATTCTCGGCACCCTGGCCGGTGCCATTTCCATGATTGCCGACGGTTTGAACAATCTTATGGATCTTATGAGTTCGCTTATCGCCCTCGGGGGATTTCACTTCGCCGCCCGGCCGGCGGACAGGGAACATCCTTACGGCCACGCCCGGGTCGAGTATGTGGCGTCTTTTCTCGTGAGCTTGATTATTCTTTGGACGGGTTTAAGCCTGGTTTGGCAATCGGCAAAAACCATTCTGCATCCGGGACCGATTACCACGTCACCCTTGGCTGTGAGAATTTTGTTCTATGCCATGGCGGGAAAAATCTTTCTCTTCCGCTACGACGTCGCTTTGGGTCGCCGCATGGATTCGGAACTTCTCGTGGCCACCGGTTACGACGCGCGGGGGGACGTGTTTGCCACCGCGGCGGTCTTCGCATCCCTCATGGTGTATGGCCTCTTTTCCGTGAACGTGGACGGATGGATGGGGCTCGTCGTGGCGGGCATTATTTTAAAGAGCGGTTGGGACAGTTTTATGGACACGGTGGATTCCCTTTTGGGACGAAAGACCGACCCGGCTTTGGTTCGCGCCATTATCGAAGACATTAAAAGCTATCCCGTGGCGCTCGGTGTGCACGATCTTATGTATCACGATTACGGCGCCGACAATCAATTTCTCACCCTCCACGTGGAAGTGAACAGTGAGGAGGACGTGATGAAGATTCATCAGGACATCGATGAAATCGAGCGGGATATCGAAGCCAAGTACCATATGGCTACGACGATTCACATGGATCCCATTCGCATCGACGACCCCGGGAGCAACGCCCTTTACGATTACGTGAAGGAAAAGCTGCGGGAAGTGGATCCACGCCTGGATCTGCACGATTTTCGTATCGTCAGCCGAAAAGATGGATGGAATCTTATTTTTGACGTGCTCCTACCTTTGGATTTTGAGGGAAGGGAAAAAGACGTAGACGACGAATTAAAGTGGAAGGTGGAAAAGGATCATCCGGAGTACACCTTGATCACGACTTACGATATGGATTACCAGGATTTATTGGAGGTGGTAGATGACCGGTCTTTTAACGAAGGATAAAAAGGAGATTCTTCTCGCTGTGTGGAGCCGAAAAAAGGGCCTTAGCGGCAACTGCCTCAAGTTGATTGCGTGCATTCTTATGTTTTTCGATCACCTGAGCCAGGGAGTGGCTTTACAAAGTGTGGGATTTACGCCGACGTATGGGGGACCGTTTTTCGACGCCTCCGCGTGGGCAGGCTTTCCCAATGCCGAGATGCTCGCCACGGTGGCCGTGTTTTTCGGGCGCATCGCCTTTCCCATTTTCTGTTTTTTCCTCGTGCAGGGAATTTTGCTCACGAGGGATTACAAAAAACAAATTCTGCGCCTGCTTCTATTTGCCCTGATCGCCGAAGTGCCCTTCGACTTGGGTCTGTTCGGTCAGGTTTTTTATGGAGAGCATCAAAACGTCCTCTTTACATTGGCGCTGGGAGCCGCCACCATCGTGGCAATGAAATACGTGCAGGACGGGGAGAAAGGCAAGTGGTCGAAGCTGTCGGCGGCGCTGATTTTTGTCGCTGCAGCGGCGGTTGCGGAATTTTTAAAATTCGACTACGGCGCCTTCGGCATTACGGCGATGGTGTTATTTTACTTGGTCTCGGCCAATCGCCGCGGAACCATGCTGGCGGGACTTGTCGCCTTTCTCTTTGAAGCGCCTTATTACGGAACGGTGTATTTGTCCCTGCCTTTGATCTATTTATACAACGGGAAGAGGGGACGAGGCGGCCGCTGGTTCTTCTACATTTTTTATCCCGCCCATCTCCTGGCCTTGTATCTTCTATCCCTTTTTCTATAGAAACCGACAGAAAGGTGTGCTATGACTTTTTCATCGAAAATCCGAGCTATAAAACCTTACTTTGTATCCTACCGCGGGATTCTCCTGACGGACCTTTTCTGCGCGGGCCTTACTACCGTGTCCGAGATCATTCTGCCCGTCATCCTGCGCTATTTAACCAACTTGGGGGTCAAAGACATTCGCCTGATTACGCCCCCCTTAATCGGGAAACTCGCCATCTTGTTTTTTGTCATTAAGGCCGTGGAAATCCTCTCCGCCTACTACATGACCAATATCGGGCACATGATGGGCGCCAATATTGAAAAGGATATGCGCAGAGACGTCTACAATCACCTGCAGACCTTGAGCGCTTCCTTCTACAACGACACCCAAGTGGGTCAAATTATGAGCCGGATCACCAACGACCTCTTCGACATTACCGAGTTTTCCCACCATGCGCCGGAGGAATACTTTATCGCCGTGGTGAAGGTCGTGACCACTTTCGTTATTTTAGCATCCATCCACGGGAAATTGACCTTGGGGCTGTATTTCATGATTCCTTTGATGCTTATTGCGGCGCGGAAATTTCGGATTCGAATGCTCGTGGCGCAGCGGAAACAACGAGCCATGATGGGGGATTTGAACGCCACCATCGAAGATTCTATTTCGGGCATTCGCGTAACGAAGTCCTTTGCCAATGAGGACATCGAGCAGGCACGTTTCGACAGCGAAAATATGCGCTTTCTGGAAACCAAGCGGGAATTTTACAAGGCCATGGCGGGCTTTAACGCCGTTACCCGCAATTTCGACGGGATCATGTATTTGATCGTTATTATTGCCGGCGGATGGTGCATGATGGCGGGAGAAATTCTGCCGGGGGACATGGTCGCCTACATTATGTACGTGAGCACCATGGTAGCCACGGTGCGGCGCATTATCGACTTTACCGAAACCTTCCAAAAGGGTCTTACGGGCATCGAGCGCTTCCACGAAATCATGTCCACACAAAGTGACATCAAAGACAAAGAAGATGCGCTGGATTTAGTAAAGGCCGAAGGCGCCATCGCCTTTGAAAAGGTGGATTTCGCTTACGAAGGAAAGTTGAAGGTGTTGGAAGACTTTAATCTGTCCATTCGTCCCGGGGAGAAGGTGGCTTTGGTAGGCCCTTCCGGCGCGGGGAAAACCACCATCTGCAACCTGATTCCCCGATTCTGGGACGTAGACGGCGGCGCGGTAAAGGTAGACGGCCACGACGTGCGGGATCTGCGACTGGAAAGCCTAAGGAAAAATATCGGCATGGTACAGCAGGACGTATATCTCTTTAACACGAACATTATGGAGAATATTCGTTACGGCAGGCCCGAGGCCGACGACGTGGAAGTCATGGAGGCGGCGAAGCTCGCCAACGCCTACGACTTTATTATGGATCTGGACGAAGGATTTCAAACCCACGTGGGCGAGAGGGGCGTGAAATTGTCCGGCGGGCAGAAACAGAGGATCTCCATCGCTCGAGTCTTTTTAAAGAATCCATCGATTTTGATTCTGGACGAGGCCACCTCGGCGTTAGACAACGAAAGTGAAATGATTATTCAACGATCTCTGGAGGCCCTCACCAAGGGACGCACCTCCATTACCATCGCCCACCGGCTTTCCACCGTGGAAAATGCCGATACGATTTTGGTCATGGAAAAAGGCAAGGGGATTGTGGAAAAGGGCTCCCATGAGGAACTGATGGCCCAAAAAGGCCTGTACTACTATCTGTATACCAAAGGCGGCGATTTGGTGGAAAACTTCGACGCCGCCCGGTGAGAAAGGACCCGAAAAGGGTCTTTTTTTGCGGAAAGAATTGACAGAAAGGGCAAAAAACGGTACGCTAGAGTGACCCATGGGGACGAAATGGCTTCGACGGGGATTCGGAAGCCGAGGCAGCAAGCCGTTGATGAGTCAGGCAACGTAAAAATGGCTCAACAAATTAAATGCTAACGAAAACAACGTAGCACTGGCAGCGTAAACAACGCTACCCACGGAACTAAGAGGACCACGGCTTAGGGAAGTGTCAAATCAGTGGTGAAACGTCATCGGTCAAGCTTTGCCCCGATGCCGGAATGTATGAAGCTACCTTTTGGCGACCTTTTGTTTTTCTTTTCGCCCGAAGGGAAATTAAAAGAAAAACTGAGCTTGGAGAAACCTCGGTGAAAGAGTTCTCGGACGCGGGTTCGACCCCCGCCGTCTCCACCATACCATTTCAAGCGGTTTCAAATGACATCAAAACCGCGAAGTTAAGCCATCTGTAATTTTTGCAATTGCAGATGGCTTTCCTTTTCAAAATAAAAAATAACAGTGTGGGACTTTACTTTTCGAAGTTACAGTGCTACAATCGATTATGATAATTGATGAAAACGTAAACGAAAGTAGCTGTAGGTGTCTAAATGGGAAATACAATGTATTAGATATGTTGGATTTGACATTGGAGTTACAGGAGGGGAATGATGGTAGAACGGAAAAATCTTGAAAGATATCGAACGTTCACGAAGATCTTTTATATTCTATGGTTCGTCTTATCCGTACTCGTGATCGCTTCCATGTTTAAGGATGTGTTCGTAGGCCATATTGATCCACGAAACATCGTGTTTCAAGTGTTTTTTGCTATTCTATTGGCAATTTTAGGGTCTGCGTTTCATAATCTAAACCTTCTTCTAAAGGACATTCTTCAGGAGGATGCGTTTCCTTTAAAGTACCTGAGAAAAATTTCCTCGCTCGTAAAGACGACGATGGCCGTCGTCTTTCTATATGGCTGTATAGGTTACGAAGGTGGGGGCCCGGGTCTGGAGCGAATTGATTTAAGTCCGGATATGATCATGTCGCTTGCCTTTTTGTTTTTTCTCCTGATTGTTTTCAAGCTGTTTTTTGTTTATGGGGATATGGTTCAGGACAAGTGATGGGAAAATCTTCAAAGGATTCGGTGAGGAGCCCGGTGAATACCGGGCTTTTTTTTATTGGATGCATGGAAATCTCGTGCGACAAAATTTCTTCTAAATCGGGGTACACTCAAATTCCTTGCCACGATCGGATAAGAATGTTTTTAAAGCTGCTTTGAGCAGGGTCTGAATCATTGTTCTTGCACTATGTA
>JAEXBU010000031.1 GCA_023393815.1 Bacillota bacterium
GTGTGCTTCAGGACTTTGTGGTGCGGGACGTGTCCGACGAGGAGGCTCTCGCCGATTACTTGGCCTTTTTTCCGACGTTAAAAGGCGCACTTTCCTCCAAACGGTCGGCTTTGGCAAAGTACTTGGATCCGGTGGATGGGGATTCGCTTAAAGCCATGGCTAAAGAAGAGCAGCGGGACTTTTTTTTGCACTTGCCTGACACGAAAAGCGTCGCGATGGACGACGAGGTAAAGAAACAAAATGAGAACTTGAAGCGTCGCCTACTTTTAGGGGAAGAGGGGAAAAATGCGCCCTTTGTCGAGGCTGTCGGCCGGGCATTTCGCCTGCTGGATGCCGCCTACAGAGAGAAAAAGCGCACCATCGGCGTCGTGGATTTCAGCGATTTATTGGAGATGGCCACGGAGCTGTTGGAATCGGGGCGCATTTGCTGTAGCTACGGGCATATTCTCGTAGATGAATTTCAGGACACGAACCCCTTGCAGATTCGCCTGTTGAAGGCACTAAAAGGAGAGGGAAAACTCTTCGTCGTCGGCGATAGAAAACAGTCCATCTACGCCTTTCGCGGCGCGGACGCGGAGGTGGGAGACGACTTTATGGAGGAGATGATCTGCGGGGGCATGGAGCCTATGGCCCTTGCAAATAATTACCGTTCCCACAAGGCGTTGGTGGCGGCCGTCGGAGATCTATTTGCCGACAAAATTCCCGACTACGAACCCATTACAGGTCACGGGGAAGGAGATTGGATGCTCCAAGGCGTGGATTTAGTTGGCGAAGAAGATGCCGAAGCGGCCATTCGAAAAGAGGCTCTTTGGATTGCGGAAGATATTCAAACCCGCCCGTCGGAATCCCGCGCTCTGTTGTTGTGGCGAAAACAATACATGGCTATTTACGAATCGGTCTTTCGCGAATACGGCATTTCTTACGTCAATCGAAGCGCCGACGGCTTTTTCGACGCCCGAGAAGTACGGGATTTTATTTTGGCGCTGGAGGCGAAAGTCACCGGTGTCTTGTCGCCCGCTTTTTTACGCACGCCGTTTGTCGGCGCCACGCAAGAAGACATTTACCGCTACATGGGTGGCCGCGAACTTCGCCCGTCCGTGGCAGGGAGGATCCGGCGCGTGGAGGAATATTTCGCGGACCGGGCGCAAGTTCACTCGCCCTATGAATTTCTGCGGGACTTGGCCGATCGCAGCGGTTACCGTGCTTATGCACAGGAAATCGGCGGAGAGCAAGCCGTGGCTAATGTGGACAGGCTTCTTTCCATGGCGAAAGACTACGCCGCAATCGGCGTCCACGGGGAAGGATTTTTGCATCGTCTCCGGAAGATGGAATCTTACGAAAGGGTGGGCGAGATGCCTCTCGGGGGCGAGCGCGCCATTGAGATCGTCACCATGCACGGAGCCAAAGGCCTGGAGTATGAGACGGTCTATTTAGGGCATCTCTTTGCGAAATCGCGCCCCGAATCGGCTCTGTGGAACTTCAGTGCGCTCTATGGTCCGGGAATGAAAAATCCCGAAGCCCCTGCCGTGTACGAATGGAACCGCTCCATAGCGGAAGAAAAGGCGCGGGCGGAAGAAATTCGCTTGCTCTACGTGGCCATGACCCGGGCGAAACGCTACCTTTATGTACTGAAGTCGAAAGAGAGAGGCGGCAGCCTTCAAGAACATCTCACCGACATTCCTTATTGCGAGGCGACGCCTGCGCCGAAAAAGGCGACGAAAAAAAAGGCGGCGACAACCGCACGAAAACCGTTTGTGCCGGTAGAGAAAAAAACGAAGCCTGTAGTATCCGCCACCGGGCTGCTCCGTGGACGAGCCGTGTACGAAAAAAAGACGGAGAAAGGAGCGCAGGGAAAGGACTATGTGCAGTTGGGGATTTTGTTTCACCACTACGCACAGCGGGCGCGTGCCCCCCACGGCGGTCTTCGCAAAAAGTTACTGGCGCGATCCGCTCTCTTTGGCGTAGCCGAGGAATTGGCCCGCGCGATTGAGAATTACGACGCACAGTTTTCCGAGGGAGAAATTCTTGCTACGGAAGTGCCTTTTCGCGCGGAATTCGACCGGGTGATCTTGGAAGGATTTTATGATCAGCTGCGGAAAACGCGCCAAGGCGTATGTATTGTAGATTACAAGACCGGCGCGCGCGGAGCGCGAAGCGGGGCCATGGCCGCCTACCGCTTGCAGTTGGGTCTGTACGGCACGGCCTATGAAAAAATCACCGGCACCTTTCCGAGACTCGCCTTATTTACGACGGCGGACGGACGCTGGGTTCCCGTACAACTGACGGAAGAGGAGAAAGAGACGATTCGAAATCTTTTGAACGAATCATTGACATAAACCGAGTGAATTAGTAAACTTTTAAAAGTAAGGAATAGTCAGAATTAGAAAAGAGGCCTTATGGAACGAAAATATCGTGTAGAAGGTATGACCTGTTCCGCCTGCTCCGCCGCCGTGGAACGGGAAGTGGCGAAGGTCGACGGAGTCGAGCAGGTAGCGGTTAATCTGTTAACCAATTCTATGAAAGTGGAGGGTGCGGAAGGAATCGAGCCCTCCGTACTGCAAGCCGTAGAGGATGCCGGATATCAAGCCTTTCTCGAAGGTGCGGAGAAGAAGAATGCGGTAGAGGAGGCGGATCCGTTTTTAAAGGAATTGTCCGAAAAAAGGCGAAGGTTGATCGCCTCGGTTCTGTTTCTGATCCCCCTCGTTTATATTTCTATGGGGTCCATGATGGGCGCGCCCATTCCGTCTTTGCTGCGCGGTCATGAAAATCTCTTGATCTTTGCCCTGGTACAAGGGATTTTCACGACGATCATTTTGGTTATGAACCGCCACTATTACGTCAATGGACTAAGATCTTTGTGGCGGAAACATCCGAACATGGATGCCCTAATCGCCATGGGTTCCGGAGCGGCTTTCATCTACGGGATCTATGTCATCTTTCAATTGGCCTATGGATTCGGCCATGGAGACACGATGCGTATCATAGACTACGGCCACGAATTGTATTTTGAATCGGCGGCTACGATCGTTGTCTTAATTGATTTGGGAAAATTTTTAGAGGCCAAGGCCAAGCATAGGACATCCAGCGCTATCCGCTCTTTAATGGATCTTACTCCGGATGTGGCCACGGTTATTCGCGGCGGGAAAGAGGCGGTGATACCCGTCGAAGAAATCGTGATCGGCGACAGAATTCTTTTGAAGCCGGGGGAAAATGTCCCCGTGGATGGCGTAGTTGTAGAAGGCATTAGCGCCGTGGATGAATCAGCCCTAAGCGGCGAGCCCATTCCCGTGGAAAAAGTAGCGGGGAGCGAGCTCATGGCGGCAACAACCAACGGGCAAGGCCGCCTCGTGATGGAAGCGCGCCGCGTGGGGGAAGATACTGCCATCGCAAAAATCATCGCCTTAGTGGACGATGCCAACGCCACCAAGGCACCTATAGCGAAGATCGCCGATACAGTTGCCGGCGTCTTCGTTCCCGTAGTCATTGCCATTGCCCTGGTGACGGGAGGGAGTTGGCTCGCATTGGGTGCGCCGCCCGCCTTTGCCTTAAAACTCGCCATTTCCGTTCTGGTCATCAGCTGCCCCTGTGCCCTGGGGCTTGCGACCCCTGTAGCCATTATGGTGGGAACGGGAAAGGGAGCGAAGGTCGGTGTGCTTTTCAAGAGTGCCGAAAGCCTCGAGGTATTGCACCGCGTAGATACCGTTATTTTCGATAAAACCGGAACCATTACCCGGGGCAAACCCTACGTGACCGATGTGGTGGCCGTAGGAGAAAAACCGGAAGATGTATTTTCTATTGCCTACGCTTTGGAAAAATCGTCGGAACATCCCCTGGCGGAAGGTGTGGTGCGTGCCTATGAAGCAAGTTACGGTGCGGAAAATGGCACGAAGGTGGAAAACTTTGAGGCCGTTCCCGGTCGCGGTCTGAAAGGTGTCATCGACGGCATAACCTACTACGGCGGAAACGAAGCGTTCATGGAAATAATCGGCGCCGATTTGGAGGGAGTAAGGGAAAAATTGGATGCCTTCCTGTCCCAAGGAAAGACGCCTCTGTTTTTTGCAAGAGAAGGGAGATTGATCGGCCTCGTCGCCGCCAAGGATTTGGTCAAGGCCAATTCGAAGGCGGCGCTCGAAAAATTGCACGAAGCGGGAAAAAATCTGGTTATGCTTACCGGTGACAACGAAAAAACGGCTCGGGTCATTGCCGAAGATTTGGCCATCGATCACATTCACGCCGGCGTTTTACCCGATGAAAAAGAAGCCTTCGTCAGGAAGTATCAGCAAGAGGGGAAAGTCGCCATGGTTGGCGACGGCATCAATGATGCGCCGGCTTTGGCTCGAAGTGACGTAGGTATCGCTATCGGCGCAGGCACGGACATTGCTATGGAAAGCGCCGACGTAGTTCTTATGCACAGTGATCTGATGGATGCCGTTCGCGCCATGGAATTGTCTAAGGCGACGTTGCGAAACATTAAGGAAAATCTGTTTTGGGCCTTTTTCTATAATGTCATCTGTATTCCCGTGGCGGCCGGGCTATTTTACAAGCCCCTCGGCCTGACTCTAAGCCCAATGATCGCCGCCTTGGCCATGAGCTTCAGTTCGGTCTTTGTGGTAACCAATGCGCTTCGCTTAAATTTGTTGTCCTTCGAGATGCGGGAACGAAGGGATGAAGAAGTGCAGGATACCTCCATTGTATTTCAGGA
>JAEXBU010000047.1 GCA_023393815.1 Bacillota bacterium
GCCCGTTTTCGTACGGAAGAAGGCCCAGACAGCCAAAGCCAATATGGCGAAGATCAAATACATACCTACGGGAATGCGCACGCCGAAGACGTGAAAACTCAGAAAATCCGTTAAAATCCCGGTAGAACTTTTTGTTCCCGCCGCATCGACGGTATTTCTCATCCAGTAGGCAGCAACGGGAATTTGTTGCGACAATCCGCGGCCCGCGTAACTTAGTACGGAAACGGGATTCTTATAGGGCAGAACCAAGTAGATCATGCACATAAAAGCCGTGAAGGAATAGCCTACATAGGTGGCGATGAGCATTTCGTCGCCCTTGATCTTGTTTAAAAGAACACCGTAACCCCAACCGAAGACGATGGCCACGAGGGCGCCCAAGAGCATACCGACAAAGATGCCGCCAAAACCCGTTAAACCGAATTCAATGCTGGTTACGCCGCCCAGAATACCGGCAACGACGCCAATAGGGAGTCCGAAGTTAAGCCCACATCCCGACTGAACCATGGGGATCAAACTTAACACCAATATAGAGAACATTCCAAAGCGGGCCAAGACATTTTCTATTGAATCGGCCAGAGAAACGCCCGCCGCCGGTGCGGCGACAAAAAGAGCCAATAGAAATAGGCCGATGATCAGTCGAGGCAGCCCGATTCGTTGAATCCATGTTTTATTCACGTGTATCCACCTCTACTTTCTCACCGCTCATTAACAGCCCGAATTGACCTGGCTCCGTCGATGCCGGCAAAATCCCGGCGATACGCCCTTCGCAAATCACGGCGATGCGGTCGCAAATGCTCCGAAGCTCCTCAAGTTCCGACGAAATCATGACGATGGTGGTTTCTTCTTCTCGATTAATTTTTTCAAGGGCATCGAGCACCAATTCCTTGGCGCCGATGTCGATCCCTCGGGTGGGTTCCGATACAAACAGCAGTTCGGGATCCATGCACAAGGCTTTGGCCAAGCACACTTTTTGCTGATTGCCGCCGGAAAGGTTGCCCGCCTTTTGGTTGCTTCCCGTAGCCTTAATGGCCAGGGACTGAATGTATTCCTCAGACACCCGTTTCATTTCCGCTTCATCCCGGAAGCGCATACCTAGGACGCGTTTGATAAATTTGTTTTGCACCTGCATGGCGTTAAAGGAAATATTCCAGTAAATGGGCTCATCCAACAAGAGGCCGACGCCGCGGCGATCTTCGGATACGAAGGCGATTTTACTTTTCAAAATTTTACTCGTATTTCCCAGTTCCAGTGGTTTTCCATGAAATTTCACCGAACCCGTTACCGGATAGGTTCCTAAAATACCGTTTGCAATGCCGAGTTTTCCTTGACCGGCGAGGCCGGCAATCCCTAAGATTTCCCCCTCGTAAACGTCTAGGTTCACATCGTATACTTGCTCCCCGGGCATATCCACGGCAAGATTTCGAATACTTAGGGCCACTTCTTCCGATATTTTGCGATTTGCATCCTTGCTCTCCGAACGAATGCCATTTTCCCGTCCCACCATCCAGGCGGCGATTTGGTCGATGGAGAGGCCTTCATTTTTTCTTCGCTCCACAATTTCCCCGTCGCGAAGGACGACGATGGAATCGCAAATCGCCAGGATCTCGCGCAAACGGTGGGTTATGAAGATGATAGCGATCCCCATATCCGACAGCCGCTTTAGTGCCGCCATTAATTGATCCGCCTCAGATTCCGTAAGCACCGCCGTGGGCTCGTCCATAATAATGAGCTTTACGTCTTTACGCGTAATCTCCCGAGCAATTTCAATAAATTGTTTATGCCCTACAGGCATTTCAGAAACCATACCCGACGGATCGATGGCGACACCTAAGGTATCCAACGATTCACCGGCGAGAACGATGTTGGCGTCTTTGTCGATGGTGGCGTATTTCTTGCCGAAGATCGAAGAAACCACCGATTGCTTGGTGCGCTCCATATTAAACGTAATATTTTCCGCCGCCGTAAAACCCGGAATCAAGTTAAATTCTTGGTGTACCATGCCGATGCCCGCTGCCAGGGCATCGATCGGCGATTTAAAATCAATGGGCTCGCCGTCCAGTAAAATTTCTCCGTCGAAGCCCCCAGTTTCCCGGATCACTTCCATGCCGAAGATAATGTTCATTAAGGTCGATTTGCCTGCGCCGTTTTCGCCGACGAGCCCGAGAATTTCCCCGGGCTTCAGATCGAAATTGACGTCTTTTAAGACGACATTTTCGCCGAAACGCTTTTCGACATGCCGAACCTCCATCAAGTTCTCAGCCAAAATTTACCTCCTAATAGGAAATAAACCAACGAAAAATCGCTGGTTTATTTTCCGATGCTATATCGTTAACGATTATTCACCTGTTTCGCCTTCCGCTTGCTCTTGCGCTTGCTTGATGGCGTCCACATCTACGTTCATGGTCATGTATTTTTCAGGCACTTCGACCTTGTCCATGCCCAGATAGCCCTTGCCATAGACGTAGGTGTCTTGTGCGAGAAGGATGTGGTTGTCTTTCTTTTCGCCGGATGCGCGATCGACGTAGTTGACGCCCATCCACTTGGCTCCTTCGGTGTAGTTATCAATACAGTCGATTACATTGTCCATATTGGTGAGTTCCATCTTCCCGTGAAGTACTTCTTGAACCAAGTCCACTGCCCCTAAGGTGAGGGAGTAGCCTAAAGAGTAAGCCCAGGTACCCATGCGGTTGGCACCGCCGGCTGCGACGACGGCCTTTTCAACTTCGGCGTTGATCGCCTTCCAGTCGCCGGCCTTATCTTGAATATCTACGGAGAAGGCTTTCGGATAACCCATAATCGGGGACGGCAAGTCTTGTTCGACGAAAATAGCGCCGCCGGCTGCAACCCCTCTTAATAAAGGTTCCGTGTGTGCGTCGTTCGTACAGAAGAACGCGGTATCTTTGCCATATTTGTCGATCCAGGGTTGAATGTTTTCTGCAATGTATTGTTGTGCGCCGGGAACACCGATATCGGTGGTCGGGTCGGGAGCATTTAAGGAAATAAATTCAAGACCCAAATCCTTGCAGGCTTCTTCCATGATAGCGCGGCGCAAAGCCAACAGCTCGATGGACATATGGCGAGGGAAGGTTATGTGAGCAAACTTCGTTGCGCCCATATCTTTCGCCGCCTTGATAATGCGGTAGCCGCGGCTGACGTTGTCCGCATCCAAGACCAGGTCGGAGGTATTTTCCGCCATAACCGTGTCTTCTTGTGCGACTAAGTTGACCAAAATAATGTCCGGACGTTTGGCGCGAATTTGTTGGAATGCGGCCGAGGTGCCGGGAACGGATTGATTGACGATAACGGCACGCATATCCGGGTCGTCCGCCATGGCGACGATCTTGGAAATCGTGGTTTCTTGTTCCGCTTCGAAACGGTCGGGGTAGGTATCGTGGCGAATCATACCGCCTTCATCGGCGTTGCCGTATTTCTTGATTGCTTCTTGCGCTGCACGGAATTCATCTTCCGCTTGCGATACGGTACCGGTAATAATGCCGATATGGCACTTGTCGCCATCTTTTAAGGTTTCAAATTTTGCTCTGGTAGCTTCGGCCGGCGCATCTTTTCCGCCGCTGTTGCCGTTATTTTTTTCGGCTGTCTCAACTTTTGTACAGGCTGCTGTAAACACTAACAGCATCATGGCTACGAGGGCCATAGACAAAAAACGTCTCTTTCCTAGTTTCATAGTCATCTCTCCTATATACCTATGTAGTTTCTACTTCCCTTAAGCGTTTTCTTAAGTTGGTAATATTCTAGTCCACTAAAGCAAAAAAGTCAAGGAATTAGAAAAGTCTGTTCCCTTTTCCCTCTAAAAAATTACAATAAAAAATCTTCTCCGTCACCAATGGGACAAAGAAGATTTTTTATTCGCCGACTACATTATTTTTGTCTCTTCCAAACGCTCCTTAAATCGGTCGTTCCGTTTTACAATAGGCTTTCTGAGAACGAGGCCGAGTACCAGGGAGCCGATCAAATAAATTTGAAGGATCAGAAGGGACCTGATGTATGTGGTGCCGTAAAAACCGGCGATAGTTTCTTTCATAGCATTCATGCTGTGCACGAAGGGCAGAAAGGGATACATGATCCTGAAAAACCTCGGCGCCACGTCGATGGGAAACGTACCGCCGCTTCCCGCCACCTGAATAACCATCAGGACGACGCAGAGAGCTTTTCCGATGTCACCGAAGGAGACGGTCAATGTATAAACGATCACGGTAAACACCATGGACGCTACCCAGGTGGCAAAGAGGAAATAAGCCGGGTGCAGGCACTGAATGTCCAGGAAGTACAGATCGCCGAGGGCGATGAGCAGGCTTTGAATCGTGGCGATGATAAGAAATAATCCCAGCCTTCCAAAATACTGTTCGTGAGGCTTAAATCCGCCGTATTTTTCTTCATAGGAGGCCGGCGTCTTGACATCAATTAACGCCACCTGGATCACCGCACCTACCCAAAGCGATAAGGTTGTGTAAAAGGCCGCCATGGCCGATCCGTAATTCTCCACGGCAAAAGTGTGGTGAATTCGCGTCTGCATGGGCTTGGAGAAAAATTGGCTCAACTGCTTCGTATCTTCCGATAAAAAGAGTTTCATCTTATCCACGCCTTCGGAATTTTCCAATACTATGGTCCTGTCGTAGAGATCGTCGACGGATTTTTTAGCCCCGTCGATTAATTCAATGGACCTGTCCATATGATTGGACAAATCGGACAGATTTCCCTGAAGATGCGCCGATAAACGAGCTACTTCCCTCGCCGATTGACGAGCATCGGCCCAGAATTTTTCCGTATCTTTGCTTACGCCGTCTAATTGTTTTTGAATGGATTCCATGGGCGCAAATATGGTTTCATTCATTTCCCGACGAAGGGCGTTTAAATTATCTCGGTTTTTCTCTTTGCTATCGAGAAATTCACGGCGCAGAGCGGCGATGTCCTCGTGAGCTTCGGCCTCCCCGTCGTCCACGGCCTTGAGATCTTTTAACATGGACTCTTCGT
>JAEXBU010000051.1 GCA_023393815.1 Bacillota bacterium
ACCTCTTCTTCCAGTTCCGTGTTAGGCTGCACGCCGGTGGTTAAAGGCGCCACGCTCAAGGGCTGATGCTTGTTTAAAAGAGCCGCCGTCTCTTCCGCGTGGGCGAAGCTGTCTTCTTTTCCCGCGATTCCCGCCATAACCATGCAAATCCAATCGATCCCGGCCTCTTCGAGCTTCGATAGCTCCCTATACTGGTCCGCCTGCGTACAACCTTTTTTTATACGCTTTAATGTGGGATCGTGAGCCGTTTCAATGCCGATGTACAGTTGATTGTACCCGACTTTTCGAAGACGTTTTAAATCCTCCACGCTCTTCCTCTTTATGTCAACAATCGATGCATAACAAGTAATCGTCTCCACATGGGGCAGGTATTCATAAATCCATTGAGCGATTTCCAGAAGATCGTCCGTGTCCAAAATAAACGGATCCCCGTTTAAGAGAAAAATTCGGTCGATGCGATCGGCATAGGGCGAAAGCTCCTGAAGATCGGCAAGGACTTGCTCTTTCGGCGCCTTTCTAAAGGATACATCCTTGTACATATCGCAATAAGTGCATTGATTATAGGAACAACCTACCGTCACTTCCAAAAGTGGACTGTACGCCTCTCTCGGCGGGCGAAATGTCTTTCCTGTGTAGTGCATGAAATCTTCCTTTCCGTTTCCAACGTTGCTGTGCTTTCATTAACTATATCATGAAGGCGCGGACTTGGATACGAACAAAACGAAAAAGCGACCGGATGCCCGGTCGCTTTCATTCAGTCTCTTCCCATCATCCAGTAAGGGACGGCTACCAGAAAAATGCCGCCGATCATGTTGCCCAACGTCACCGTAAGAATATTGTACAGGTACAAAGCCAAAGTCATGTTCGTGGACGGCTGCATGAAATGCAAGCTGAGCAAGGTCATGTTCGCAATCGAGTGCTCGAACCCGGCGGTAAAAAACACGACCAAAGCCCAAAATATCATGATCAGCTTCCCCGACTCGCTGGTCATTTTCATGGAACACCACACGGCCAGACAGACGAGCATATTACACAAAACGCCCCGCAAGAGAAGAGCGAAAAATGGCGCACTTACTTTGGCCGTCGCTGTAGAGGCGACAGCGGCAGCGAGAGAATCGGTCACGAGACCCGTATGGGAAAATACCCAGGCGAGCAGTATCCCGCCAATCCAATTGCCTACGTAACAGACGATCCACAACTTTATGACGTCCGCCGCCTTCACTGTTTTTTTCAAAAATCCCGTCGCCATGACGAAATTATTGCCCGTAAACAATTCGCCGCCAGCCATCACCACAAAGCTGAGGGCACAGCCGAAGGACATTCCCATGACAAGCTTCGTCAAGGGAAATTGCCCCATAGACGAAATCGTAAAGGATAGCAAAATACCGAAACCGATAAACATCCCGGCTAAAATGGATGCGAGAAAATAGCCCGCCGGATTTTCCCTTAAAAAACGCGTCTTGGCCGCCGCCGTCTGTGCAACACGCTCTACCTCTTCATGAAACATAGGTACCTCTTTTCTTTCACCTACACCCGAAAGTTACACGACAATTCTATTTTATTGTAGCAAAAATAAAAAAAGAAAAAAAGAACGGGTTGCACGGAAATAAGAAACAACCCATTCTTTTTTGTCGGCTTTTCTACCGACTATTGCAGGATCGGATGCCCTACGAGGCGGCCGATTCTTTCGATGAAGTGTCGCCTTGCCCCAACGCCTCTCGTCTATTCGCGTTTCGCGCTTCTTCCGCTTGTTTGATGCGGTTGTAGGCGTGCATAATGAGGGCCACGGTTACGACACCATACGAGATGAAGGTGCGGAAGTATTCGCCCATCATGGCATCTCCGGTGAGAATGCGGCCGGCTTGCGGCAAGATAATAAACATTAAGTGGAACAGCATGGTTCCGAGGACGGCATTGGGAATCGACGCCCGCATAACACTGGCACCGCCGACAAGAATCGAAGCCGCCGCGTAGAGGGCCGCTTGGTCTTGTCCGGCATAGGTCGCCAAGGTGCCGATATTTTGAAGATAAATGATTTGCCCATAGCAGGCGAGCACCGTGGAAATGACGATGGATTGAACCCGCACCTTGTCGGAGTAGATTCCGGCGTTTCCGGAAACCACTTGATCCATGCCGACGGCTTTCATATCGTGGCCGAGTTTGGTCTTTTTAAACCAAACGATAAAGACACACAAGAGGGCAATCAGGATAATCGTCACTACGGGAATATCGAAGTTGATGGCGTGCTTTGCCGATAGAGGCAAGCTTATGCGATACAAAAGGATGTTGTCGATGGCGTGACCCGTATCCAGGGTAATGGAGTTTTTGATTCCGTAGCCTTTAGACAAAATCATGGATGCGTTGTGCATAGGAACTAAAGATCCGCAAAGATAGAGCAAAAAGAGCATGTACACACCGAGCATAAAGAAGGCGAGCATCATGGATGTAATCATTTCTCTACCGCGGGCGCGATTTAAAATGTGCCCCGAAAATTTGCCGAGCAAAATGGCGATGGGAGTGCCGATTAAAACTGCGACGAGTATACCCGCCGGTCCGGTAATGCCCCAGTCTTGCGCAAAGACCAAACCGATTTGCCCACTCATGGCACCAAGGGGAATACCGAAGTTAATACCCATGCCTGCGATAATAGGGATAATAAGGGAAAGGACGAGGAAAGTATTTCGAACCATGCGCTTGCCAATTTCCGAAGTTACGTAGCCCAAGGGGGGCTTGGCGATCCACAAGCCGATGGCGATGATGACAATAAACAGGATCGGCACCGCGTATCGCGACAGCTTTGATGTAAAGGATTTATTCACTGCGATTCCTCCTAGTCAATGCGTAGACAATCATACCGTTGGTGACGATCAATCTGAGAACTTCCGACACGTCGATGTTAATGGCGCCGTTAATGACCGTTGGCGTCAAGGTAATAATCCCTTGGAACAAAAAGGTTCCGATGATGACGTTCGGGATATTGGCCTTGTTAATGCTGGCGCCGCCGATTAAAAGAGCCGCGACGGTTTGGAAGGTAAAGGACAGGGGCGATTGGTACAACTGAATAAAGCCGTAGGATTGTTGATAGACGATAATACCCACGGCGGCGATCACGGTAGACAGAATAACCGAGAACAGACGCATACGATTGATGTGGATGCCGCCGGCTTTCGCGTAGTCGGGATTGGATCCTACGGCGGTCATGGCCGTGCCCGTTTTCGTACGGAAGAA
>JAEXBU010000071.1 GCA_023393815.1 Bacillota bacterium
GCCCGTGCCGCCTCAAAAGTTCTTCGTGACAAGCGAACTTCCAAGGCATCAAAAACAGCAGCCGGAAGTGCTCTATCTCAAAGAGCATCCAAAAAAACAAAATAATACTGACAACGGAGCAAGACCATGGTCTTGCTCTTTACCTGTGAAAAAAAACAGAAACAGCCATCGCTTCATCAAAGTCCAGCAACGCACACATCTTGCGCACATCGCCCAAAGTCAACTTCTCTCCATCATTCTTGATGCGGTGGTACAACGTATCCCGCCCCATGCCCATAAGAGACGCCAACTTGGTCATATTCAACGAACGCTCCGCCAATTGCCCTTTCAACTTCAAAAGATTCAGCGTACCGCCATGCATACGCCCCTCCTATGCCCCAACTCGAGCAAGCCTCATGCCCTCAGCCAACCAATACACCCGCTCCAAATCCTCCGAGCGTAAACCCTGTATCGCCTCCGCAAAACGCACGGCACGATCCTCCATTTCCTTCGAAACGTCAAAATCCTTCTCTTCCATACAAACCGCCCTTTCTTTGCTATAATCCCCTCGAAAGGAGGTGAAATTATGAATAAAATAACTGAAGCTCAAATCAAACATGCAATAGAATCTTTTAGCGTAGAAGATTTCTGCGTTCGAGACAGAGTAGCCAAAGCCTTGCAAAAGTATGCTTCGGAAGGCGACCCTACAAAAATTGACACTGAGGGGCAACTCCTTACGGTTTTAGAGCTTTCTACTTCGTTTACTAAAGAACTCGTCTACTCCACACTTTGCAAATTACTCATCACAGACGACACCGATTCTACGAAATCTGAATAATCTGTATAGTTGGCTCGCTCCGTATTTTGAGCAATGATACGGAGCAGCTTTTTTATTTCCCGCAATTCATTGAGTACATCCTCCATAGGCACCTCTTTCCTTTTTTATAGATATGAATTTATTTGATGTTGCGTATACTCAACTTATTGACCAAAAAAAATTTCTTTTATTTCCATATCGTTTAAATTGAGTATCGAACGCATCCGGTTGACTTCATCTAGAGTAATGGTAATCCTACCATTCAATTTACCATAAAGATTTTGAGTGGTGTAGCCCATTTGATTGGCAAGCCATTCGACATTATAACCGTTTCTGATCAGAATCGATTTTAATGCCTTATCATTGATCATTAAACCACCTCCTTAATTCGTTGATTATCCTCAACTTTATTCCAGTGTACTCTTTGTGTTTCGTATTGTCAACCTTAAATTTAAATTATTCTTTTCCAGGTTGATTTTATTCAATTTTAAGTATAATATATCGTTAAAGGAGGAGATCATGAATATTGGACAAATCATTAAAGACAAACGCATACGGCTAAATCTCTCCCAGCAACAACTGGCTGATTTAATTGGCGTTAGTAAATCAGCAATTTCAAGATATGAAAGTGGAGAAATTGGAAATATGGGACTCGATAAAGCTCAGTCTGTCGCCAAAGCCCTCAATATAGATCCGTTAATTTTATTAGGATATGCGAAACCCGAAAAAGAACCCGAATTTACCTACGTAGACCTGTCCAACTACGTAAAAATACCCGTCGTCGGAAGAATCCCCGCCGGCGTTCCCGTAGAAGCCATCGAAGACATCACCGAGTATATCGACATCCCGGAAGACTGGACCAAAGGCGGCAAAGAATACATCGCGCTAAAAGTGACAGGCGACAGCATGTACCCCCTTCTTTTGGACGGCGATACCGTCGTCATCCAAGTGCAACCCAACGCCGAAACGGGCGATATTTGCGCCTGCTACGTCAACGGCTACGACGCTACATTGAAACGCGTCGCCATTACGCCGACTTCCATCACCCTAAAACCGGAAAACCCCAACTATCCGCCGAAGACCTACACCCATCCGGGCGAAGTTACCATCGCCGGGAAAGTGGTCGAAGTCCGGCGGAAAATGTAGAATAACGCTACTTCCCATTATTTATATTTAGCAAAAGAAGGAATGGACAACTCCCCAAGGGCTGTTATAATTATGGTAAGAGGGTAACCTCTGAATCTGATAGCAATCCTTGGAATTAGCTCCCCCACCCTACGGGGATAGGCGAAACCAAGGATTTTTTTAGTATAAGAAAAGTTATAGGAGGTGTAATTAATGAACTATAAAGATCCTAAGAATAAACAGCATTTTCTGCGATTCAAAAATAATTGTGTAAAAGAATTGAACGATATGATTGATGCAACCATGTATTCTGATTATAAAAAAGCGGTAAATTTAACATACTGGATAAGAGATTATAAAAACTATTTGAAACAAGAAAAAACCTTTCGGCCGGTGTATCTTCCCGTGTATAAATATGGGGCGGTTGTTGAAATAAACTTAGGCTTTCGAGTAGGCTCAGAATTTGGTGGGCTTCACTATGGCATTGTCGTTAACAAACATGATAAAAAAACAAGTCCAACATTAACAATTATTCCCATGCGATCCCTGAAAAAAAAGATACATTACACTGAATTGAATTTAGGGGACGAATTCTATAATTTAGCTCAATCGAAAGTGACCTTATTGGTAGAACAATACGAGGAAATGCAGGAGCGATTCGAGTGTGAGGTTGTTCAAATTAAAGATCAGATACAGGGCATAAGAAGCAAACCGATCGTTATAGAAGATGAGAATAGAATAAATGAACTCACGCGTAGGGTTGAAAGTTTGACACAACAGAGAAAAAATATTTCTTCTAAAATCGACGATCTTGAAAACGGCTTACAGCGCGTGTCAAAATTGAAAAACGGAAGCTTGGCCTTACCGAATCAAATACTCACAATAAGCAAGATGAGGGTGAAAGATCCTCTAAGCGAAAGAGGAACATTCTACAACATAACCCTTTCCAAGGCATCCATGGAAAAACTGAAAAATAAATTCCACACAATGTATTTTGATTGACAACTCCATATTTGATGGTATAATTTTAGTACACGGTGGTTCAGTCCATCACTGAAAAAATTATATGCTGTTTCTAGGACAGCACGAAAAGCAAAGACCCTGTACTAAATTTAGTGCGGGGTCTTTGCTTTTAAATATGTGTTCCCAATTTTTATAAAAAAAGCCCCTACCCTGCTGCAACAGGATAGAGGCAAATGGTTGAGGCGTGGTATACCTACAACGCACATTAAGTATATCATAGCCTCCCATAAAGGAGGCTATTTTTATGTCAAAAAATGCAAGCGGACTCGGTTCCCTCACCTACACCATGAGAAATGGAAAGAAATACTGGACGGGGCGCATCACCCTTGGCCGGGACATACACGGAAAGCAGATCCGAAAATCTTTCTCCGGATACAAAAAGGCCGACGTCGTAGAACAGATGAAAAAGGCATCCACTTTTACCAGTGTCTCCGGCATCGTGGATAATGGAAGTCAAATCCTCGGCGACTTCTTAAAGTACTGGATATTTAACATCAAGGCTAAGGAAATCAAATCTACCACCGTCATCCGGTACGACCAACTGCTGAGGCTACACATCCTTCCCTACCCCTACGCCAATACGAAAGTAAAGGATATTACCATTCTAAACTTACAGAATTTCATAAACTACTTGGTTGAGGGAGAGAGCACATCCGCCTTGATCGCCAAAAACACCCTGAACTTAATGAAACTGTTTTTAGATTACTGCATCATCTTAGGCATTATCCAAACCAACCCCGCCCGATATGTATCAGTGCCTAAAAAAGAAGTCCATATTAATTCCGGAAAATATCGGATCTTTTCGCGGGAGGAACAGGAAAAGATAATAGCCGCCCTCAATCTCCGTTACTTTGTCGATCAGATGATCTACCTAGACTTCTTCACCGGCTTAAGACGAAACGAACTCCGTGGACTCCAGTGGCGGCACTTCCAGGATCACTCCATCATAGTCGACCAACAGATGCGCCGGAACTATACATTCGATGGCAACGGAGGCAATACACTGGAGAAAAACAAACTCCATTCCCTGAAGACGGAATGTTCCTTCCGTACCATCCCACTTCCCCAAATCGCCGTGGACTTTATGAACGATCTAAAAAAACAGTCCATCACCAAGCATAAGCGGCTAAACAAACCCTTTACCACTTCCAGCTTCATCTTTACCGATGACCTATGTCAGCCCATTGAAGAAAAACGTCCGAATCGACGCCTACAATCGATTTGTAGGCGCTTAAATCTGGAACCCAGACCATTACACTCTATCCGCCATTCCTACGCCACACGGCTCTTTGAGGAAGGCGTGGACATAAAAACCGTCCAGGAGCTCATGGGCCACTCCGACTACAAAACAACCCTCGACATATACACCCATGTTATGCCGGAAAAGAAAAAAGAAGCCGTCTCCGTTTTTGATAAACTCTATGCGAAAAAGTAAAATTTGTTGGCTACGAGTTGGCTACGGAGTCGCAAAAACAAGTAAAAGCACGTAAGGATAAAACCCCTACGTGCTTTTAAAATGTGTATTTTTAGCCATTTGTAAATAAACGGAAAAATACTAAATCGTCTGGTGCGGGAAAAGGGACTTGAACCCTCACGTGATGACTCACACATGATCCTGAATCATGCCTGTCTGCCAATTCCAGCATTCCCACTCACGATAAGATATTATAGCACGAGATCAAGGGGATGTAAACAAGGAATCCTCCGACGACAGCATAAAAAAATACGACCGACAAGAACGCTCAAAACTTATAAGCCTCTTCGCCGATCGTATTGAAGTGGATACACCCCGCGTTTATGTGACATTTAACGTCTCCGCTAATGACATAAACCGTGAGTGTTTGCATGGTGCGGAGAAAGGGACTTGAACCCTCACGTGATGACTCACACATGCCCCTCAAACATGCCTGTCTGCCGATTCCAGCATCTCCGCTCATCACAGGAATAGATTATAACATAGGATTTTCTCTTTGTAAATCTTTTTTTACAAGGCCTTCCTCTTCCTTTTCTGGAGGTCGATGGCAGAGGGATTTTCTCTCAAAAAAATCACGCCGACCCCTTGTGTCGGCGCATAGTTACTTCTTTTGAATGGTCTTCTCTTGGCGGTTTTCTTTTATCGACACGTCGTCGATGCCTTTATAGACGAAGAAGGCGTCGGGACGCATCCGTCCCGCGACGCGAGGTCCGGTGACGAGTACATTTTGTTTAAAGACCATGGGAATGTAGGGTACGTCGTCGCGAAAGAGTTTATAGGCTTTGTCGATGTACGCCTTTCGGTCTTTTTCTCCTTGGGCGCGGGCCAGTTGTTTCAAACACTCGTCCATTTCGGGATTGCTGTAGCGGCTGATATTCATGCCGCCGATTCCGTCGGAAGAGAGAACCGAAGACAAATTGACTACAGCGGAAAAATCCATGCCCACGACGGCCATTTGATAGGCTCCTCCTTGCAGGGCGCGGGCGAAGTTGTCGGCGCTCTGTTTTTGTTTCGCCTCGTCTCCGCCTCTCTTTTGCCCTTCTGCACCGTCCCCAGCGGTAACGAGATGAGAGCGAATGCCAATTTTTTTCAGATCCTCCGACACCAATTGAGCCTCGGTCTTCATTCGGTGGTTTTCTCCGTTTGTTAAAATGGCGAGATTTAAGGCTTCGCCATTTTTCCCCTCGCGAAATCCATCGCCATCCACATCTCTATAGCCCGCCTTGTCCAGGACATTCATCGCGCCGTCCACACTCATATAAGATTCTTCTTTTGTAAAGGTCCCGGCGGAAAGTTTCGGATTGATAAAGAAATTCGCCATGGTCCCTTGGGAAAGGTACAAGCTGTCGATCATGCGCTCTTTATTTATTGCCAAATCCAAGGCTCGGCGCAGATTGACGTCACTTAAATATGGATCTTGGGTGTTCATGCTCACCACTTCCACCCGCTGGGTTTCGTAGGGCTCCACCGTGCTCTTCTCATCGCTTTTGTAGCGATCCCACGTGTAATCGTCCACGACAAACAAATCGATTTGCCCCGCGTCGTAAGCCTGTTGAATGGCGTTTTGATCCGGAAAAATCAAACCGACGATGCCATCCACGTAGGGAAGATTGCCGTAATAATTCGGGTTTTTCTCTAAATAGATCTTTTTGTTCTTTTCCCATTTTTTCAGAAGAAACGGCCCGGAACCCACGACTTCGAAGTTTTCGCCGTCGAGCATGGCCTCTTCGCTATAAATATGGGCAGGCAAAATGGGGAAACTTAACAGTTCCAAGTAGTTTCCGTACGCCCGGTTAAATTCAAAATCAATGTTTCGATCGTCGAAGATTACCGCCTTGGCCACCGTATCTAAATTCGTGCCGACGCCGATGCCCGGCGTATGTCGAAAGATTTGTTGGTACGGCGACTCCGACGGCGCGTGTTTCACGGCGTTAAATGTGGCCGCCACATCTTTGGTCGTCACCGGCGTGCCGTCTTGCCAAAAAATACCGTTTCTCAATGTGACGCTCACGCGCCGGCCTTCGTCCGATGTTTCTACGTGCTCGGCAATGGACGGTACCAATCGGCCGCTTCCTTCGTACTCGAAGAGACGATCGAAGAGCAAATGACTTAGCTGAAAATAGGATCGATTCTGCGTTAGAAGGGGATTTAATGTGTCGAAATTTGTAAGAGGAACCGTCAGCGTCCCGCCCGAATCTGCGGCGCGGCGATCATCGCTCTCTTCCACCACTTTTTTCGATCCGCCCCATCCACAGGAGGTCAGCAAAAGCGCACAAAGCAGAAACAAAAGCCCCCTACATTTTTTCACTGCACCATTCCTCCAAGGCCTTGTCCACTTGCACGTAGAGATGCATAAGGTCGCCGGAATTGTCGAAGACCACATCGGCACTTTTCTTTTTTTCAGAAAGGGGCATTTGAGAGGCAATTTTTTTTCTGGCGTAGGCCGCATCGATCCCGTCTCTTGCCATAAGCCGGGAAAGCTGCACCTCTTCTTCGGCGTCCACGAGCCACACGGCGTCGAAGTCCAATCCGTCGGCCTTCAATGCGTCTCGCTCTTCGAAGAGAAGGGGCACGTCGAAAAATACGACGCCCTCCAATCCCTCCGATAGATCCAGCATGGTGCGGACGATGGCCGGGTGCATAAGCCCGTTGAGCCGACGCCGCGCCTTTTCATCCGTAAAGACGCACTCCGCCATTTTTTCCCGGTTTAGCGTCCCATCTGCAAGGAGCATCGCCTCTCCAAACGTCTCGGCAATTTTTTTTACCATCTCCGAACCCGGACGCACCAAATCCCGTGCAACGGCGTCGGCGTCAATAACCGGAAACCCGAGGCCGTACAAATAGGCGGTGAGGACGCTTTTCCCCGACGCAATGGAGCCTGTGATTCCGATCTTACTTTGTTTCATACCAGTTTTCCCCCGTTTCCACTTCCACTTTTACAGGAATCGCAAGCGGTAGAGCCGATTCCATCGTTTCCACCAAAATGTTCTTCACCCGCTCGCTTACACTTTTATCCGCCTCGATAATCAACTCATCATGCACTTGCAGGAGTAATTTTGCGTCTAATTTTTCTTCCTTCAACTTGCGGTACACGGCCACCATGGCCTTTTTCATCATATCTGCCGCCGTACCTTGAATGGGCATATTTAACGCCACCCGTTCGCCGAAGGAGCGCACGCTGAAATTTTTTGCGGCGAGTTCGGGAATGTAGCGCCGTCGATGAAAGAGCGTCTCCACATATCCCTGTGCTCTTCCCTCTTCCACAATGTCTTCCATAAATTGGTGCACGCCGCTGAACTTTTTCAGGTAATTGTCGATGTATTCTTTCGCTTCTTTTCTCGGAATATCCAAATCCTGAGACAGACCGTAGTCGCTAATCCCGTAGACTATGCCGAAATTTACCGCCTTCGCTCGCGAACGCATCAATTTCGTCACCTCCTCCGTCTCTACGTGAAACACTTGCGACGCCGTGGTGGTATGAATGTCCGCGTCTTCTCTAAAGGCTTTCTGCATGACGGGGTCCCCGGATATGTGGGCCAAAATACGCAGCTCGATTTGCGAATAGTCCGCGTCTACAAACTCCGCGCCCTTTTTCGGCAAAAAGGCCATTCGAATCTCCCGTCCTACATCGGTCTATATGGGAATATTTTGAAGATTGGGGTTGGTCGAGGAAATTCTTCCCGTGGCCGTAATGGTTTGCTGAAATTGCGAATGAATTTTCCCGTCCGGAGCGATTTCCGCCTTCAATCCTTCCACATAGGTCGATTGAATTTTTGTCAGTTGACGGTATTTCAGTATTTTATCGACGATCGCATGTTCCGTGCGGATTTTTTCCAGCACATCCTGCCCGGTGCTGAATCCGGACTTCGTCTTTTTTATAGGCGAAAGGCCCAGTTCCTCAAACAACACTTCCGCCAATTGCTTCGTGCTGTTTATATTAAATTTCCTGCCGGCATCTTTGTAAATCGCCTCTTCCAGCCCCTGAATCTCTTCGGCCAGAGATGTACCGATCCCTTCGAGAACGTCCACATCCACACAAATGCCCTCGTGTTCCATCGACGCCAAAGTTTCTACAAGGGGCATCTCTATGGAAGAGAAAAGCGTCCACATATTTAAGTCCTTGAGCTTTTTTTCCTGCGCCTTCATCACATTCGGCAAATAGCGGTGCAGGCGGGATAAATAACCGATTACATCGTCCTCCGCCTCCACAGGCGACTTTTTTTTCTTGCCTTTCCCCAAAAAATCCTCCGGCGATGTCACCGACTGATTTTCATACAAACCGATTAAATGGGACGCTTCGTAATTGGATTTTGTGGGATCCAACAAATATTCGGCAATCGCTCCGTCAAAGGCGACGCCTCGAGGGGCAATGCCCCAGTGAAAGGCATAGAGATATAGCAGCTTTAAATCGCATCCGACGATGGCCACGGATGCATCTTCCAGTATCCCTTTGAGGCGCAAAAAATCTTCTTTTTTCGGCATTTTCACAATATAGCCGCCTTCTTTCGTCGACAAACTCATATAAGCCACTCTGCCGCCGGAATAAGGCCGTCCTTCGGCAACAATGTGAACCATCAGCTGCTTCGCACCGGAGATCCCTTCGACCGCTTCTTCCATGGAAACTAGGGGCAGGTCTTCCACCTTCACATCCTCTTCCGCCTCTTCCCCCGGAAGGCGCTTTAAAAGCGTAAAAAATTCATACTCTCGGTAGAGGGCGCGAAGTGCCTCCAAGTCGTACGCTTTGCGCTTTACATCCTCTACAGAAAAATCCACGGGAATGGATGTGATAATCGTGCCCAGCTTCTTGCTCAAAAAGGCCTGTTGCTTAAAGTTTTCCAAATTTTCCTTTCGCTTCTTTCCGCTGACGGCGTCGATGTTGTCGTAGACGCCCTCCAGAGAATGGAACTTTTGAATCAATTGTATCCCGGTCTTTTCACCGATGCCGGGTACGCCGGGAATATTGTCGCTCGTATCGCCCATAAGACCCTTCAAGTCGATAAGCTGCTTTGGCGTCATACCGTATTCTTTTTCAATGCGATCAACGTCATAGACTTCCAAATTCGTAATGCCTTTTTTCGTCATTAGGACAAAAATACCATCTTCGATCAACTGAAAGTAATCTCTATCTCCCGTAAGCAAGAACACTTTCTTTCCTTCCCTACGGCCCATTTTCGCCACGGTGCCGGCCAAGTCGTCGGCTTCATACTCGGGAGAATCTACGGTTTTTACCCCCATGGTCTTTAGTATCTTCATCAGATACGGCCATTGCTCATCCAACTCCGAAGGCGTTTTTTGCCGCGTTCCCTTGTACTCCGCGTAAAGATCGTGGCGGAAAGTGCGCCCCTTTTGATCAAAACATACGAGCAAGTAGCCCGGATCGATGCGTTCCACGGCATTTTCCATCATGGACACGAAGCCGTACACGGCATTGGTATAAAGGCCCCGCTTCGTCTTCAATAAAGGCAGGGCGTAAAAAGCCCTGAAAAACAAACTACTTCCATCTATAATTAACATTGTTTCGTTATTCATGGGTCCTCCTTGCTTTTATTATACACGAGATAAGAATGAAAAAGCCTCCCCTTGTTTATGGCTGAAATAAAAAACAGTCGATGTGCACATTCTCCTCTTTTCTTCCACACAAAAAGCACGCAGAAATCCTACGTGCTAGAATCGCCCTGTCTCCCATAAAGAAGACGGTTCTTTTGGCGATGACAAGTCTTATCTCCCCGGCGATGGGTCATAGCCTTTTTCACGAGTGCTAAGGGGTAGCTTCTCTTATCTGTGGTCTATAATTTTTTAAGAAGCCTGTCAACAAGGATACGGCTATGGCGAAGATTCCTCCAATATTTCGATCGACTGAATTTCATTGTCGCTGAAGAAAATATAATTCTTCCCGTGGTAGAGGTCTATGGAG
>JAEXBU010000085.1 GCA_023393815.1 Bacillota bacterium
TGGAGATAAAAAACAAATTCTACAATATTCGCTACGCCCCCTACAAAGGCGAGAACAAAAAGCCGCAAGGGATTATCGCCGTACTTCAGGACATTACCGAAGAGCACAATTTGGACGTACTTCGAAAAGACTTCGTGGCCAATGTAGGCCACGAGCTCAAGACCCCTATCACCACCATAAAATCCTACACGGAGACCCTGATGAAGGCGTCTTTGGATCGAAATGCCCAACTTCGCTTTTTGGGAATCATCGATCGGGAATCGGATCGAATGACCCATTTGGTGACGGATCTGTTACAGCTGTCCAATATGGATGCGAAACGAACCAATTTCGAGCTGGTATCCATGGACGCCTACGAAGTGGTGACGGCGATTTTGGAATCCTTGCAGCCGATGATTAAGGAACGCCACCACAAAGTGTATTTGGATATTCCCGTGGACATTCGCCCCTTTATCGCCGACCGACACGGAGCCTACCAGGTAATTACGAATATTTTAACCAACGCATTTAAATACACCACCTACGCCGGGAAAATCGAAGTCATCGGAAGAAATTTTGGCTCGCGGGTGCATATTCAGATCAAAGACAACGGCATCGGCATCGCCCATCGAGACTTGGATCGCATTTTTGAACGCTTTTATCGGGTGGAAAAGGGCAGGAGCCGAGCTATGGGCGGAAGCGGTCTGGGCCTTTCCATCGCCAAAGACATTATGGAAAACATGGGCGGAAGAATCCGCATTAAAAGCGAACTGAACGTGGGCACCGAAGTGCTCCTGAGTTTTCCCATGGATCAGGAGGAAGCATGAAAGAGCATATAAAATCCCTCGCCATCGCCCTTTTGTTGGTTCTGACCTTATCCCTCGCCCGGCAAATATGGCTGGCTCCACTGCCGACGGGAAACAAACTTATCGCCTCCGCCGATCCGAAGCTCGAAGATGCCGTAAGCGGGCGTATGATGCCCGCGGCCGTGGTAGTGAATTTCGGCGGAGGACGGCACACGAAAATACTGCAACTGAAAAACCTGTGGCCCTTTTACCGCAACCTCCTCAAACAAACCTTCGACGGCCGAGACGGCGTGCGCTGGGAGAAAATGGCCTACAAGGACTATTTAAAGTGCCACGATGCCCCCTCGGTGGTGTTTGAGGTGGCGAAAGATACCTACTCCGACCTTTACAAAAAAGTCTATCATCTGGAATCCGTTCCGGCGGACATTTTGGCCATCTACTTTTCCGAATCCGACGGTGTGATCTTCGAGACGGAAGAAGGACCCATGAAGCCCGACTTCGACGTGAAGTTGTCGGACATCAACAAATACATCCGCGCCCTGGAAAAAGAAGAAAACCCGTCCTACAGCTCTCTGTGGGAACGCTACGGCATACAAAGAGCCCTGTACCTTCCCGACGACGCACCGATCTTTGAGGGCGACATTCTCTACAAAAACGACTTGCCGAACATGAAAAGCGCCTACAAAAACGACCTGATCCGCCGCCTTCTGAAGGCGAGCATCGACGACGTGCACGAGATTGACGAAGAGGACTCCACCTTGTACGTCTACGCACAGCGCACCGTGCGCCTATTCGACGACGGTCGCCTGGATTTTAAAGACCGAACGGAGACGGCCAAGGAAGTGATGGATCCCGCCGGCGCCGTGGAGCGAGCCTTTGCCTTTGTGGCGAAGACTACGGGAAACATCGACGATATGTATTTGGAAAAACTCGAGCCGTTAAAAGACGGGTCGAAGCGGGGCTTTCGCGTGGTCATGAACCATTCGGAAAAGGGTCTTCCCGTCGTGCCCGTAAATAAAGAAAAGACCGACACCATCGTCGTGGAACTCTTCGACAATCAGGTGACGCACATGAGCTACCTCTACCGAAACAAAGTGGAAGACCGAAGGGAAAACGCCAAGGTGCAGGCTATGGCCTTTGCCGACGTCATCGCCATGCACCCGGAAATTTTCGGCGCAAAAGAGGAAGGTTTCGATCAAATACTAAAGCCCTTAAGGCGCGTGAGCCTGTGCTACGTGGACGACGCCTTGACGGAAGAAAAAGCCCTGGAAGCGGCCTACTATGTACGCTACAGAGAAAGAGTGTATATATTTGATGCCAAAGACGGGCGATGGATCGGCGGTGGAAGATCGTGAACTGGGAAAAAGCAAAAACCGTTTTAATTGTCGCCCTTTTCATCACCGACCTCTTTTTGGCCGGCGTCTTGTATGCGGATCGTATGCGCGTATCTCCCGAAGAAGACACCGCCGCCTTTCACCGCGAAACCAAGGAACGACTTGCCGAGGCGGGAATCAACCTAAAGGCGCCGATCCCCAAAGACGGAAAGAGCCTGCCCGTGTTGGACGTGGCCTTTGAAACGGACACGGCGGAAAATTTCAATCGTCGCTTCTTTCAGGGACGAGGAGAGGTTCTCGAAGACGAAGATGCTTCGGTAGAAATTCGCACAAGTCGCGGGACATTGAAAGTGCTGGACGATCGGAGGCTAATCTACGAAGCCGACGCAACCTCCAACGCAGCCTTGGAAGAAGAAGAGGCCGAAAAGAAAGCCCGCGCCTTTTTAAAAGAGCGGGAATTTCCTACAGAAGACATGAAACTCTACTACAGCGAGTCGCGGGGCAATCGTTGGCGCCTTCTCTTTACAAAAACTTACGAGAAAAACTACGTAGAAAGCGCCTACACGGAGGTGGACATTTTAGGCGATAAAGTCGTTCGCATGGAGCGGATGTGGATCGACGTCATCGAAGAGGTGGGCGAGCGCGAGCCCCTGCCCATGGCCGCCCAATCCCTCTTTCGCCTCCTCTCCCACGACAGTTTAAGGGGAAGAACCATCGAAAAAATCGATCCCTGCTACTACTTTAATCCCGAAGAACAGGGCGCTGTGGAAAACCTCTCCCACGGCACGCGGGGCTACGCTACCGTAGCCTGGCGAATGGAATTGGACGGAGGAGAAGAGCTGGTGCTTTTGCATTAAAAAAGGCCCCGAGGTCGGATGTGTCATTCGGCTCCGGGGTCTTTTGCGCTTTAGGGGTTTTTCTTTCGGTTCATGGTGCAGCAATCCAAAGGTTCCTCACCGAAGGATTTTTTATTTTCGTCGGCCAATTTATTTAAAAGGCCTTGCCATTTCTTCTTTATATTTTCGAAAAATTTCATTTGCAGTGGCCTCCTTCCACGACTTTGCGAAAATACCTTATAAATAATTTATACCGAAAGCGGAAAAATTTAATCACGAAAAAGCCCCGCCCGACGGCCTTTGGAAAATCCGTTTATTTTCCCGTCCGTTATTTGGTAAAATAACAGAGATCTATGGC
>JAEXBU010000032.1 GCA_023393815.1 Bacillota bacterium
CCCAGATAGCTCAGTCGGTAGAGCAGCAGACTGAAAATCTGCGTGTCGCTGGTTCGATTCCGGCTCTGGGCACCATTTGCGGAAGTGGCTCAGTGGTAGAGCATCGCCTTGCCAAGGCGAGGGTCGCGAGTTCGAGTCTCGTCTTCCGCTCCAAGCTCGGTTTTTACCGGGCTTTTTTTGTATTGAAAACCCCGGGTCGGCGGGGTTTTCAATACAAAAAAACCGCCGAGAGAACTCGACGGTTTTGGAGGCGACACCCGGACTTGAACCGGGGATAAGGGTGTTGCAGACCCGCGCCTTACCACTTGGCTATGTCGCCTTACGCGCTGACTATGTCAGTATAACATAGTCTTTAAGTTTAAGCAAGGTGGATATTTTTCGCCATAGAAATTGCCCGCCAAAGCCTTATGGATCAACATTCTATGGTATAATGAACCATTAGATCAGAGCACATACCGAAGGGGGTACTTATGAAAGAGCTGCTTGAAAAATTAAAGTCAGATGCGACATCTGCCATCGAGGATGCAAAAAGGATTGACGAATTGGAAAAGATTCGTCTGCAATACTTCGGAAAGAAAGGGGAATTGACGCAAATCTTAAAGGGTTTGGGGAAATTGCCGAAAGAAGAGCGCCCCGTCGTCGGCAGTTATGCCAACGAGGTTCGTGAAAAGGTACAAGAAAAGTTGGACGAGAAAATCGTCAGTCTGAAGGAAGGTGCTTACGAGACGCGCATGGAAGAGGAGTACCTGGATGTAACCCTGGATACGGCAAAATTGCGCGTGGGTCATCGCCATCCGCTTTTAGAAACCAAAGAAGAATTGGAAGATCTGTTTGTGGAAATGGGTTTTACTGTAGTAGACGGTCCGGAGATCGAGAGCGTCGAAAACAATTTTGATGCTTTGAATTCGCCGAAGAATCACCCGTCCAGAGATAAAAGCGATACATTCTACATTGATGACAAGACTTTGCTTCGGACGCATACCTCGCCCATGCAAATCCGCGCGATGAAACAATACGGTGCGCCCCTTCGCATCGTCAGTAGCGGCCGCGTCTTCCGTTTCGACGATGTAGATGATACGCATTCGCCCATGTTTCATCAATTCGAGGGCCTGGTAGTCGACAAGGGCGTAAGCCTCGCCAATTTAATCGATACCTTAAATGTGTTCGTCAAGGAAATGTTTGGCGACGATATGCAAATCCGATATCGCCCCCACAACTTCCCCTTTACGGAACCCTCTGCAGAAGTGGATGTTACCTGCCTTGTCTGCCACGGGGAAGGCTGCCCGGCTTGCAACAATACCGGATGGAGCATGGAACTTTTGGGTGCCGGCGTCGTCCATCCGAACGTCCTGCGAAACTGCGGCATCGATCCGGATGTGTACAGCGGTTTTGCCTTCGGTATGGGAATTGACCGCATTGCCATGGTCAAATACGGAATTACGGATATTCGCCTTATGTTCGAAAACGACGACCGTTTCTTGTCCCAGTTCTAGGAGGTGCTTAAACGATGTTATTACCGAAAGCATGGCTTGAAAAATACGTAAATCTTACCGCCGATACGCGGAAAATATGTGACGAAATCACCGCTACGGGCAATCATGTGGAATCAATTGTCGATCGAAGTAAAGGTCTGTCCGGCGTAGTGGTTGGAAAAATTTTAAAGATCGAGCCCCATCCCAATGCAGACAAGCTCGTGGTTTGTCAAATCGATATCGGCGGAGAGGTAAAACAAATTTTAACGGCGGCAAAAAATGTTTTTGAAGGCGCCGTCGTTCCCGTGGCCTTAGAAGGAGCCAAACTTGTCGGCGGTATGGAGATTAAAAAGACGGAGATGCGCGGCCTTCCCAGTGAAGGGATGATGTGTTCTTTGGAAGAAGTGGGGGTAGATACCTCCGTTATTCCAAAAGCGTCTCGAGACGGAATTCATATTTTGCCGGAAGACATTCCCTTGGGTAGCGACTACGTGCAAGTGTTGGAGCTGGATAAGGAAGTGATAGAGCTTGAAATTACGCCGAATCGTCCGGATTGTTTGAGCGTTCGCGGCATGGCGGTGGAAACGGCGGCTTCGACGGGCAGTTTTTTAAAAGAAAAAGCGATCCGTGTGGAAGAAAATAGCGATGTGGCCATGAAAGATGCATTTAACGGATTATATGTGGAAACGGAGAATGCCTCTCGATTTTATCTGCGTATGCTGACAGATGTGGTGGTCAAGCCCTCGCCCCAATGGATGCAAAATGACTTAATGGCCGCCGGGGTTCGCCCTATTAACAACATCGTCGACTTGACAAACTATGTTATGCTGGAGTTCGGACAACCCCTTCACGCCTACGACTTAGATGCATTAAAGGGGAAGGAAATTCACGTGCGCATGGCGCGGGACAAGGAAAAGATGTATACCTTGGACGGAAACGAGCACGTTTTGTGTGAAGACGACATCGTCATTGCTGATAAAGAAGGTATTATCGGTCTCGCCGGCGTCATGGGCGGCGATATTTCCGGCGTCAATGAAAAGACCGCGACGGTCGTTTTGGAGGGGGCCAACTTCGAGTCCGATCACATTCGCAAAACGTCGAAACGCCAAGGTTTGCGTTCGGAAGCGTCGACACGTTTTGAAAAGGGGTTGGATCCCAACATGGCGAAAGAAGCGGTAGATCGTGTTTGCGAACTCGCCGTGGAAATCGGCGCGGCAAAAGTGGCCAAAGGCTGCTTTGATCATTATCCGAAAGAAGTGACGCCATGGATCGTGGATGGAAAGGTGAGCCGTATTAACGCCCTTTTAGGTACCGACATTTCCGGGGACAGTATGGTAAAGATTTTGGAATCCCTCTTAATTCCCACGACCTTGGAAGGAGACATGCTTCACGCATCGATTCCCACCTTTAGAGGGGATATTCATATTTGGGAAGACCTTGCGGAAGAAGTAGGACGTATCTACGGTTTCGGGAATATTACGCCCCTTCCCTTGAAAGGAACATTGACTCGCGGAGGCAAAAGCCTCTTCCGTCGGGTTCAAAAGCGCGCGGAACAAGTACTTCTCGCTGCTGGATTCGATGAATTTATGACCTACTCCTTCATGGGACCCTCGGCTTTCGATCGTATTCAATTGAAAGAAGACGACCCCCTTCGCAACGCTGTAAAAATTTCCAATCCTCTTGGGGAAGAGTACTCCGTTATGCGGACCACCCTTCTTCCCAATATGTTGGATATTTTTATCAAGAATATGAGCTATAAAAATCCCTCCGCTTACGGGTTCGAATTCGGAAACGTCTTTTCTCCAGATAAAGATGCGGAAGGGCTTCCGAAGGAATATATGAAGCTGTCCATCGGATTTTATGGAGAAGAGGATTTCTATTTCCTGAAAAAAACTGTGGCAACGGTCTTGAAACGTTTGGGAATCGAGGGCGTTCGTTTTGTGCAAGTACAGGATTTCCCCCTGTTCCATAAAGGGCGTCAAGCGGAAGTCTACATCGAAGAAGAATCCATTGGCCGTTTTGGTTGTATTCACCCGAAGGCTCAAGATGATTTGGGAATGAAACAGCCCGTCTACATGGCTGAGTTGGATTTCACGAAAATCGTGGAAAAGGCGAAGGACATTGTGACTTATAAGCCCATCGCGCGCTTCCCGTCGATCGAACGCGATTTGGCTTTCATTGTGGACAAAAAGCTTCCGGCGCAAGATTTGTTGGATTATGTAGAAAAAGAAGGCGGCGAACTGTTGGAATCTGTGGCTGTTTTCGACGTTTACTTTGGTAAAGGCATCGAAGAAGGAAAGAAGAGCATTGCCTTAAAGCTTGCTTTCCGCCACGCCGATCGGACCTTAAAAGAATCGGAAATTTCGCACACTGTCGACGGAATCATCGAAGGAATCGAAGGACAATTTAACGCCAAATTGCGATCGGAATAAGAGGTGTAAGATGACTACGACGCGCGTACAAGTTGAAATTGCAGGTATGACCTTTCAGGTTGTCGGAGAAGACGACGACGCCTACGTCAAGATGTTGGCGGATGAAGCCAACGAGCGCATCCAGGAAGTCGAGAACCGCAATTACCGGCTAAATGACGTACAGGTCTATCTTTTGAGCCTTCTAAACGCTTTGAACGATAAAAACAAACAGGTTCGTGCACAAGAAGCGGCTGACGCTCTAGCGGGCGACGCGCAAGGCGTGAAGGAAAAGCTGGAAGAAATTGACGAATTAAAAAAACAGTTGAAAGAGAAAGAAGAGGATCTGGAAGCAAGGGATCGACGCCTGAAGGAAATGGAAACTCGTTTGAAAGAAATTGACGAGGAGGCGAAGAAACTTTCCCGGGAAAAGACTGCGTTGTTCGATGAAAAAGAAGCGGCCGAAAATCGCCTAAAGGAAAGGGAAGCGGCTATTCAAAGGCTGGAAGAAAAAAATTACGAAACGCAAATGCGTCTGGTAGATTTGAACAAAGAAATCTATGTCCTTCGCGGTGAACATGAAGAGGCATGATGTGGAACTTCTGGCACCGGCAGGGAGTATGGAGGCTTTTTACGCGGCGATCAACAGCGGCGCCGACGCCGTATATTTAGGCGGCAAGGAATTTTCCGCCAGAGCAAGTGCACAGAATTTTACGGCAGAGGAGATGGCGAAAGCTGTCTCCTATGCCCATGTCAGGGGAAAGCGCGTTTATGTTACGTTAAATATCTTACTGTCCGACGAAGAATGTGCCCGTGCCCTAGACTACGCGGCGGATTTATATGAAATGGGCGTAGATGCGCTGATCGTTCAGGATGTCGGCTTTGCCGAACTCGTACACAAATACATTCCGGCGTTTGAACTGCATGCCTCCACCCAAATGAGCGTCATGGACTTGGAAGGTGCTCGTTATTTGGAAAATATGGGCTTTCGGCGCGTCGTTGTCGGAAGAGAAACCGGACCGGATACCATTCGCCAAATAAGAGAGCATACACATCTTGTGGTTGAAGCCTTTTGCCACGGTGCCCTTTGCGTATCCGTGAGCGGGCAATGTGAAATGAGCTCTTATATCGGTGGAAGAAGCGGAAATCGCGGCAATTGTGCGCAACCTTGCAGAAAGCAGTACACGATTGAGGATAAAAATGGAAACGCAGTCTACGACCAGGGCTACGTCATCAGCCCTAGGGACTTGAATACTGTTGCATTTGTGGATCGTTTAGCCGAGGCCGGCGTCTATTCCTTTAAGTTGGAAGGTCGAATGAAAAGCCCGGAATACGTAGCCGTAATCACATCGAATTATGACCGCGCGTTGGGCGGCGAGGCGTATAAAGTCGAAGAAATGGCTCAAATGTTTAATCGTTCCTACACGAAGGGGTTGGGGTTTGGTGATTTCGCCCACGATTTTGTCGCGGAGTCCAGGCCCAATCATCGGGGCGTAAAGATTGGTGTCGTTGCGGGCAATTACGGTGCCGGAAAGACGCGTGTGGATTGGAAGACGATGCCCGACGAAGGGGATCTGCTGGAATTTACCGTACAAGGCGAAAAAGAACGCTATACCTTTAAGGAGGAGCCCGCAGGTGTTCTTCGGCTACCCTTTTCTCCCGATGTAGGAACTACCGTTCTGCGTTTGTCGTCGGTTCGTTTAAATGAGATTGCCGGGGGAAGGGCGCAAGAGGTTTTTGGGACCGTCGCCTTAAGGGGTATATTTTATGCCCGCATTGGCGAAGTACCGCGTTTTGTCCTTCGCGGCGAACATCAGGCGGAGGCCGCGGGCTCGGCACCTTTGGAACGTGCGAAGAAAGCAAAAATAAATAAGGAGCGCATTCGCGAGAATTTAGGGAAATTTGATGGCTCCGTCTATGTCTTAGAAGACGTCACTTTCGATGTAGACGAGGACGTCTTTCTCCCCATTTCCGTGGTGAACGACCTGCGGCGCCGGGCGTTGGCGCAGTACGAAAAATACGAAGCGAGAAAGCGGCCGAATTTTACTTTGTCCGAGACGTTTAAAAAGCGGGCACGAACCAAGACCT
>JAEXBU010000040.1 GCA_023393815.1 Bacillota bacterium
GTAGAAAAGTATGCACAGTTGGGTGTTGCGACGTGGGCCTATTTGGACAACAGTTTCGATCCGGAACTGACGAATCAATTTTTGCAAAACGAAGGAGCGCGGAAAAAAGCGGTCACGACGCTTGTAAATTTCGCCAAGTCCTATGGCATGAAAGGAATCAATATCGACTTTGAGAACATGAAAGTCGACGATCGCGACGCACTAACCGCCTTTGTAAGAGAAGTTTCCGAGGCGGCGAAGGCGGAAAATCTCTTAGTCTCCGTTTGTGTCACGCCGCAAATTTCCAAAGATGTCGAAAAGGAACTTTACGATCGAAAGGCTTTGGCAGAAGTGTGTGATTACGTCATTCTCATGGCCTATGACCAGCATTGGGGGAGCTCCGACAAGGCGGGTTCCGTGGCAGAGTATAAGTGGGTAGAAGGAAATGTTAACGTAAGCTTGAAAGACATTCCGCCCGAAAAGTTTATTCTTTCGGTACCCTTCTATGCGCGTCTATGGAAGGAAGGAGACAATGGTCTCACATCCAGTGCCGTTGGAATGCAAACCACATCGGGATATGTTGCGTCTCATAATTTACAACCGACGTGGGACGAGGAAGCGAAACAATATACCATCGAACAAAATGTAAATGGTAAGAGCGAAAAGATTTGGATCGAAAATGCGGAATCGGTAGCGTGGAAAGTGTCTCTTATGCGCAAGTACGATCTCGCCGGTATTTCGTCTTGGCGCTTAGGTTTTGAAACGCCGGATGTATGGACGACCATTGCCGATCAGTTCAGTAAATATCGCTATCCCTATCAATAAAAGAATTGCAACTTTGGGAGATTTTGGTATAATGTCATAGGAAGTCGGAATAAAGGCAAAGGAGTGTTCATGGTACCTGAAACACATCGGATTATTGCCGGTGAGGTGAGAGGTCGCATCATCGAAGATTACGGAATTATTTTAGATGAATCGAAGATGCTGCGCGGCTCAATCGCCCCGGACGTTTATCCTAAGTACAAATTTATTCCCCATTATTATGACGAAAGTATCGATTACATCGTGGAAAAAATCGTTGCTCTCGTGCCCTATGTGTCCGAATTGGCTTACGACACGGCTTGGAAAGGACTTCTGTCACTTCCTGTAAGCTATAAGATCGGCGTCATCAGCCACTATTTGTGTGACTATATGACCCATCCTCATGCCCGCCGCATACGCTGTACATCCATGAAGGATTTACGAGAGCATATGTTATACGAAAAGGATTTGAATCGCTCCGTTAAAAAGCACGGCATTGATCGCGATTGTATAAGTGGTATGGACATGGGGTGTTTTCAAGGGAGTAAGGAGGATCTTAGGGTTTTTGTAAAAGAACAAATCACCTCTTTGATCGCACTTTACAAAAAGGAATCCGTTACGTTTAGAAATGATGCCAATTTTGCATTTATTTTAAACGTGTTTATAACGAGAATTATTTGTGAATCGGCTCTAAGCTACGGCAAGGCCGGACAAGTTCAAATAGCATAACCTGAGAAGAGAAGGGAAGCGGGCACGCTTATAACTAGCGAGGCATGATGGTGAAAGATGTCTATAAGCACCTGCGGAAAACATCTCGGAGGCTCTGCTCTCAAAAGGGCAGACGGTTTTACCCGTTATTTTGTAATAGAGTATGAAGTACTCGAAAAGGTGGCATAGCGAATTTTTCGTCCGATGATGGAGAATTCGCTTTTTTAATTAAGGAGAAATTATGAGAAACAATTCGGAAGCGACAAAATTTACGATCAAGGAAACGCAAATCGCCATTAAGAGTTTAAAGGATTACTTTGAACGGGATTTGGCCAATACATTGAACTTAACCCGCGTCTCGGCACCTTTATTCGTGCGTCCGGAAACGGGATTAAACGACAATTTAAATGGCGTGGAAAAGGCGGTATCTTTTAAGCTGCGAAAATACGATATCGATGTTGAAATCGTACAGTCTTTGGCCAAGTGGAAGCGCAACGCTTTAAAAGAATACGGCTTTAATTATTACGAGGGGCTGTATACGGATATGAATGATATTCGACCCGATGAAGAGTTGGACGACATTCATTCTATTTACGTGGACCAATGGGACTGGGAAAAAGTCATTCGCAAAGAAGATCGAACCGACGCGTACTTGCATTTTATCGTATCCGAAATTTATTCGGTCTTTCTTCGAACGGAAACCTATATTAACAGCGTCTACCCCTATATTTTGTCGAAGAAATTGCCGTCGTCGATTTATTTTATGACGTCCCAAGAGTTAGAAGACAAATATCCGGAGATGACTCCGAAGGAAAGAGAATATGCTATTTGTCGGGAGAAAAAAGCCGTGTTCCTCCAAGGAATAGGCAAAAATCTGAACAGTGGAAAGCCGCACGACGGAAGGAGTCCGGACTACGACGATTGGGATTTAAACGGCGACGTTCTCTTCTACAATCCGACGACGGATTCGGTGATCGAGCTTTCGTCGATGGGTATTCGCGTTGATGAAGATAGCTTGATGCGTCAATTGGAATTAACCGGCGAGACGGATCGGTTGAATAGGGCCTATCACAAGCGCCTTATGGAGGGTGAGTTGCCTTATACGGTTGGAGGAGGAATCGGCCAATCGCGCATATGTATGTTTTTCTTAGAAAAGAAGTCGATTGCCGAAGTGCAGGCGTCCGTATGGCCCGAAGAGTTTCTCTTAGAGTCAAAGTTACGAGGCGAAGACATCCTGTAAAAGGTAGTGAACTCTTTCGCGCTTTATGATAAAATAGGCACGATAAGGAGGAAGGGCATGTCCGTACAAAGTGTGCAACTCAATCAAAAAACATTAAATTTCGTCGACATGAAGGCAAAGCTGATGCAAAAATTTTTGTATGGGGCGGACAGTTCGGCCATGCAGCTTCTTTTGAATTTGTACGATTTGGAAGAGAAAATCCATAATATTTTTCCCTCTTACGTATCAATGAAAAATTTAAAGAAGGATATTTTGTCTTTTCTTCGGCGAAAGGATAATCGGTTTGTCTTTGCCAATAGTTTAACCGATGCCATTTACGATGACATTAACCGCTTTGAACTGGTTATGTACTTGATTGGCTACAAGGAAGGCTACAATGCCGCATCGGAAGCAAACGAGCTGGAAGTGATCGCTCTTCGGCACGTGGACTTGTGCGATTTATTTGAACGAAAAGTGTTGTTTCACTATAGTGGGGACTACGACGACGTTCGACAATTTCGCAAGCAAGCCATCGATCGGCATATGCGTTATATCGGCGGAGGAAGACGCATAAAAGAGCAAGCGCAGCGTTTTTCGAGGGTCGTATTGAAGCGTAAAGTGCTCACTTTAAACCATTATGTGAACCGACAACTGCAAGTCGATTTTCAAAGCCCGAAGAAGTTGTATCGCGAGTCGGACTACGTTCTTACGAGAGAAGAGCTTATCGGTTTACATCGCAAGTTGAAGAATTTTTTATATCGAGACGGACTGCGAATCTATTTATCGGCCTATTGGTATGGGATGAATGATTCGGTACTAAAAAGATATCATCCGTAACCGAAGGGCTCTGAAGGGCCCTTTTTTTAAGGAGTTTTATGAGAGTATTGGGAATTGATCCGGGTCTGGCGACTATGGGTTATGGTATTATTGACGTAGAGGGCAATCGACTCCGGGCAGTGGAGTACGGAACCATTGAGACACAAAGCCGGACCGATTATCCGAAGCGTTTATTTCAAATCTACGGGGAGTTAAAAAAAATCATCGAATCGCGGTGGCCGGACGAGGTGGCCATGGAAGAGTTGTTTTTTAACAAAAATATTACCACGGCTATGTCCGTGGCACAGGCGCGGGGCGTGGAAATTTTAACCTGTATGGAAATGGGTCTGCCTATTTACGAGTATACGCCTCTTCAAGTAAAACAGGCAGTAGTGGGTTATGGTCGCGCGGAAAAACATCAGGTGCAGGAAATGGTCAAAATGTTTTTGAACTTGCAAGCTATTCCCAAGCCGGACGATGCCGCAGATGGGCTCGCCATTGCCATAACGCATATTCATTCGTCGAAAAGCAAAGAGCTCTTTGAGTTAAAGTAGGTGAAATATGATCGATCGCTTGCACGGGATTGTGCTAGAAAAAAAAACGGAAGGTCTTATTGTCGGTATCGGCGGCTTCGGCCTGATGGTTCATGTAGCCGGGCCAAAAGTCGGTGCGATTGGTGAGGGAGAGGAAGTTGATCTCTTCACCTATTTGCAAGTGAAAGAAGACGGTTTCGCGCTTTTTGGATTCGTAGACGAAAAAGACCGTGGACTCTTTCTTTTGTTAATAGGCGTAAGCGGTGTCGGCCCCAAAGTTGCCATGGGAATTTTCGACCGGTTTGCGGCGGATGATGTCATATACTTTATTCAAAATGGGGATGCTAAGTCCTTAACCGAGGCGCCTGGCATTGGAAAAAAGACGGCGGAACGCCTGCTATTAGAGTTGAAGGACAAAGTTAAGGGATTGGGTGGAGAAAAACCTGTACGTTCCGTTTCCGCTAACAGAATACAAGGACCTGAGCAAGAAGCTTTGGAGGCACTGGAAAGCCTAGGATATTCCGCCAATGAGGCGAGAGAGGCCGTTAAGGGGATCGATGGGGAAAATGTGGAAGTTATATTGAAGACGGCGCTTAGGCGTTTGTCCGTAAATAGATAGGAGAGCCTATGGAAGAAGAGCGTTTGGTTTCAAAAATCGTTTTGCCTCAGGAAGAGCGAATCGAAACGGCCCTTCGACCGAAATTTTTATCGGAATATATTGGCCAGGACAAAGCAAAAAAAAAGTTGGAGATTTTTATCGAGGCGGCGCGCCGGAGAGAAGAATCGTTGGATCACGCCTTACTCAGCGGACCGCCGGGGCTGGGGAAGACGACTCTTGCCAACATTATTGCCAATGAAATGCACGTGAATATACGCGTCACGTCGGGACCCGCCATTGAACGACCGGGCGATTTGGCGAGCATTTTAACCAATTTAGACGAAAATGACGTGCTTTTCATTGACGAGATTCACCGAATTCCACGAACGGTGGAGGAAATTCTCTATCCGGCCATGGAAGATTTTGCTCTGGACATTATCGTGGGGAAGGGCCCATCTGCCAGGTCCCTGCGTTTGGATTTAAACCATTTTACGCTTATCGGCGCGACGACTCGTTCCGGCCAATTGGCCTCCCCTTTAAGAGATCGCTTTGGCGTCTTATTAAATTTGGATCTTTACGATGCGGAAAGCTTAAAGACGATTTTGCTTCGTTCGTCGGAAATTCTTCGCATTCCGCTAAGTACATCGGGCGCATGGGAAATCGCAAAAAGAAGTCGCGGCACGCCGCGAATCGCCAATCGATTATTAAAGCGAATTAGAGATTTTGCGGAAGTTAAGCGAAATGGTTTAATTGACGAAGATGTGGCGAAAGAAGGTCTGCGCCTTTTAGACGTTGACGAATATGGATTGGACGATTTGGATCGAAAGATCCTTCAAACTATGATCCTAGAGTACCATGGTCGCGCCGTAGGGATCGACACTTTGG
>JAEXBU010000080.1 GCA_023393815.1 Bacillota bacterium
AACATACCCATCGCCCGTTACGAGGGAAGTGCCGGTAGAGGAGAGTGCAATGAACCGACTGTATTATGAAGAAGGCGACGAGGTCACGTTAAAAAAAGGCCACCCTTGCGGGGAAAATAGGTGGAAGATTCTGCGTACGGGGGTGGACATTAAGCTCGCCTGTATGGGTTGTGAACGTACCATATGGATGGCGCGCATGGATTTCGAAAAACGCGTGCGGAAAATAAAAGAGGGCGACAAAATGGTCGCCATCGTCCATCACCGTCCCCCGTCGGAGGAAGAGGAAGAGAACATATAAATGAAGAAAGTGTATATGTATAAATGATGAAATATTCCCCATTCGTTGCGGGATCGGGCGGGATTTGTTAGAATAAAAAGTTAGTGAAAGGAACGTGTATACATGCCTCTATTAGATAAACTATTCGGCACATACTCCAATCGGGAGATTAAAAAAATCCGCCCGATCATGGAAAAGGTCCTCTCTATGGACAGTGCCATGCAGCAATTAACCGATGAAGAATTAAGAGCCAAGACCGCGGAATTTAAAAGCCGCGTAGCCAAGGGGGAATCCTTGGACGACATTTTGCCCGAAGCCTTTGCCGTCGTGCGGGAAGCCGCCGGCCGGGTTCTTGGAATGAAGCATTTCCCGGTGCAAATTCTCGGGGGGATTATTCTCCACCAAGGGCGCATTGCGGAAATGAAGACCGGTGAAGGAAAGACCCTGGTTGCCACCTTGCCCGCGTATTTGAACGCCCTCGCGGGAAAGGGAACCCACGTGGTCACGGTCAACGACTACCTGGCTGAACGGGATAAGCAGTGGATGGGGAAGGTTTATACCTTCTTGGGAATGACCGTCGGCTGTATTCTTCACGACATGACTCCGGAAGAACGTCAAGTGGCCTACGCCGCCGACATTACGTACGGGACCAACAACGAATTCGGTTTCGACTACCTGCGCGACAACATGGTAGTCTACCGGGAAAACCAGGTTCAACGAGAACTGTACTATTGTATCGTGGACGAAGTGGACTCGATTTTAATTGACGAAGCCCGTACGCCTTTGATTATTTCCGGTCAAGGGGACGAATCCACGGAACTTTATACGCAAGCGAAGAATTTTGTCGATACATTAACCTATCGAATTAAAGATCAGGCGGAAGAAGCGGAAGACCGCTTTAACCGCGAGTTCCGCGACGAAACGGTGGACTATGTCATCGACGAAAAGCAAAAGACCGCGACTTTATCGGAAATCGGCCAAAACAAGGCGCAACAATATTTCGGCATCGATAACTTAACCGATCCGGAAAACACGGAGCTTCTCCACCACATTCACCAAGCCTTAAAGGCGAAGGGTACCATGCACAAGGATATTGACTACGTGGTGGAAGACGGCGAAATCATCATCGTCGACGAGTTTACCGGTCGTTTAATGTACGGCCGTCGCTATTCCGAAGGCTTGCACCAAGCCATCGAAGCGAAGGAAGGCATCGAAGTGCGCGCGGAATCCAAAACCCTTGCCACGGTAACTTTCCAAAATTTCTTCCGTATGTACAAGAAGCTCGCCGGTATGACCGGGACGGCCATGACGGAAGAATCGGAATTTAGAGAAATCTACAACATCGACGTAGTAGAAATTCCTACCAATAAAGAAGTCATCCGCGACGATCAGGACGACGCCATCTACCGTTCGGAAGATGCAAAGTTCCGCGCCGTAGCCGACGAAATCGCCCGTCGTCACGCCGAGGGGCAACCGATTCTGGTTGGTACCGTATCTATTGAAAAGTCGGAAAAATTGTCTTCTTACCTGAAAAAGCGCGGCATTCCCCACAAGGTATTGAATGCGAAACGTCACAAACAAGAATCGGAAATCATCGCGCAAGCCGGTCGCTACGGCGCGGTTACTATCGCGACCAACATGGCCGGCCGTGGGACCGACATTGTGCTCGGGGGCAATCCCGAGTTTATGGCCAAGGAAAAGATGGCGAGAGAAGGCTATGAACCGGAAATGATCGAAGCGGCGGACAGTTATTTCGAAACCGACGACGAACAAATCTTGGAAGCCAGAAAGCGTTTCAGTGATCTACGCGACGAAATCAAGGTAGAGACGGACGCGGAAAAAGAAAAGGTCATTGCCGCCGGCGGTTTGCACATTATCGGTACAGAGCGTCACGAATCTCGCCGTATCGACAATCAATTGCGGGGGCGTTCCGGTCGTCAAGGGGACAAGGGGAGTACGAAATTCTACATTTCCGCCGAAGACGATCTGATCCGCCTCTTTGCGGGGGATCGCTTTAAAAAGGTTATGGACAGTATCGACGCGCCGGAAGATGAGCCCATCGAAGCAAAAATTTTAACGCGCCTGATCGAATCGGCCCAACGGAAGGTGGAAGGCAACAACTTCAGCATTCGTAAAAACGTCTTGCAATACGACGACGTAATGAATAAGCAACGGGAAGTTATTTACTCCGAACGTGAAAAAGTATTAAAGGGAGGCGACCTTTCCGAAGACATCGCCGCCATGACGGAAGAATTAATCGACGACACGGTGGATTTCAACGTCAAGGTCAACGACAAACACGAAAAATACATCGACTACGAAAGCATTTATCGCTTCGGCCGAGCCGCCTTTGATTTCGACGAACATTTCTTTGACGGGCATGAAGAGTCCGGTGCCGACGAAATCAAGCGCTTTATGAAGGAAGAGGCCAAGGAAGCCTATGCGGAAAAGGTGGAAGAATTCGGCGAAGAAGCTTTCCGCGAGGTGGAACGGGTTGTTCTCCTTCGCGTGGTGGATCAACGGTGGATGGATCATATCGACGCGATGGATCAATTGCGTCAAGGGATCGGCCTTCGCGCCGTAGGGCAAATCGATCCGGTTCGCGCCTATGCGGAAGAAGGCTTCGATATGTTTGAAGCCATGAACGCAAGCATTCGCGAAGAAACCGTGCGTATTATGTTCCACGTTCAAAACCCGGAAAAGATGGAACGGAAGCAAGTGGCAAAGGAAGTCAAGACCGTAAACCCGGACAGCGGCGTGCAAGAGCCGATCCGCCGAACGGAGAAAAAAATCGGCCGTAACGATCCCTGTCCTTGCGGCAGCGGCAAAAAGTACAAACACTGTCACGGCAAGAACGCCTAAGCCCGGAAAGGATCCCTATGGAGCAAAATTTATTTTTGGATCGGGGTCGCCTGGAAGCGGCGGAAGAGCTGGTGGAGCGACTGGCCAAGAGCATCGACATCAACGGCTTAAAAGAGCAGAATCAGGCGCTGACGGAAAAAACCATGGAGCCAGGCTTTTGGGACGATACGGAAGCGGCGCAAAAGGTGATCCGGGAGCAAAATGCTATTAAATCCAGAACCGACGTCTACGACGAATTGACCGAGGCGATGGAGGAATCGGCGGTAATGCTCGAGTTGATGGAGGAAGAGGACGACTTCAGTTTTTACGATCAGTTTAAGAAAAATTTGGATAGGATCGAAAGCAAGGCTCACGATTTTAAAATCCAGACCCTCTTAAACGGCGAATACGATGGGAACAACGCCATCCTTTCCATCCATGCCGGTGCCGGCGGCACCGAAGCCCAAGACTGGGCGGGGATGCTGCTGCGAATGTATATGCGCTACGCCGAAGGGAAAGGTTATTCCGTGGAAGTTTTGGATATGCTGGAAGAAGACGAGGCGGGCATTAAGTCGGCGACGTTGTTGATTTCCGGACCCCACGCCTACGGCTACTTAAAATCCGAAAAAGGCGTGCACCGCCTGGTTCGCATTTCGCCTTTTGACGCAGCGAAAAAGCGTCACACCTCCTTTACCTCCGTGGACGTGTATCCCGAGCTGGATGACAATATGGAAGTAGAGATCAATCAGGAAGATTTAAAGATCGACACCTATCGAGCGTCGGGAGCCGGCGGCCAACACGTCAATACCACGGACTCCGCCGTGCGCATTACCCATATTCCCACGGGAATCGTAGTACAGTGCCAAAACGAGCGCAGTCATATACAAAACCGCGAACAGGCCATGAAAATGTTGCAAGCCAAGTTGGTGGCGTTAAAGGAAGAGGAACAAAAGGAAAAGATCGAAGACTTGGCGGGGAACTATGCCCAAATCGCCTGGGGTTCGCAAATTCGTTCCTACGTGTTCCAACCCTATACCATGGTGAAAGATCACCGCACCGGCACCGAAGTCGGCGACGTGAGCCGCGTCATGGACGGGGACTTGGATCCTTTTATTAACGCGTATTTGGAAGAGAAGGCCGAAGCTTCGTTCGAGTAGAGAAGAATAGAGAATAAAAAGAGAGGCGCGCCCTCTCTTTTTAAATGGAGGAACAATGACCATAGGAACGATTTTAGCCGCAGAATTCGACATTGCCTCGGAGCGAATGGATGCGACGTTGAAATTATTGGATGAGGGAAACACGGTTCCCTTCATCGCCCGTTACCGCAAGGAAGTAACCGGCGGCATCGAAGACGAAACCCTTCGCAAGATTGAAAATAGAAAACAGGAGTTGGAAAAAATCGAGGACCGTCGGGGAACCATCTTAAATACCATCGACGGCCAGGGAAAATTGACGGAATCGCTCAAAGAAACGATCGAGAGCACTTGGGATATGCAGACGCTGGAGGATCTGTATCGCCCCTACAAACCGAAGCGGCGGACACGGGCGACGGTGGCGGAAGAAAAGGGCTTGGGGCCTTTGGCGGAAGTTTTTCTGTCCCGAGGTTCAAAGGCGGATTTCGATGAGCAGGTCGCCGCTTTTGAAGGGATGGAAACAGAGGAAATTTTAGCGGGCATCGGCGACATTGTGGCGGAGTCCGTCGCCAACGACGCGAATGTACGGCGCTTACTGAAAAGTTATTTGTGGCGCAGAGGAGAGCTCGTCACTGAAAAGGGCAAAGAGCTGAACCCCGATTATGAAATGTACGAGGATTTTTCCTCGCCCCTGAAACAGCTGAAGAATCACAACATCCTCGCCATCAACCGCGGCGAGAGCGAAGGTGCCCTAAAGGTAAAGATCCGCTGCGGAGAAGACGCATTGATTTCTATGATTACGCAAATCGTAAATCCTCCGAAGGACAAGGTGGACGTCTTTGTTCCCATGGCGGAAGATGCGTTTAAGCGGTTGCTCTTTCCGTCTATCGAGAGGGAAATTCGCCGAGATTTAAAAGAACGGGCGGAGGCCGACGCCATAGAGGTCTTTGCTCAGAATTTAAAACCGCTGCTCCTTATGCCGCCTTTGGGCCATTATGTGGTTCTCGGCCTAGATCCGGGGTACCGTACGGGATGCAAAGTGGCGGTAGTGGACGAAAATGGAAAGTTTTTGGACAACGACGTCATCTACCCGGCGCCGCCGAAGCCGCGGGTGGAGGAGGCAAAAAAAATTATCGCAAGATTCGTGGAAAAATACGGAGTGAAATTTATTGCCATCGGAAGCGGTACGGCCAGTTACGAAACGGAGCAATTCGTCTCCAATCTAATTGAGGAGAAAAAATTAGACGTGGCTTACGCCGTAGTGAGTGAAGACGGAGCCAGCGTTTATTCCGCATCGGAATTGGGGATAGAAGAGTTTCCGGACTTGGACGTAACTGTGCGGGGAGCCATTTCGATTGCGAGACGGCTTCAGGATCCCTTGGCGGAGCTCGTAAAAATTGAGCCCAGACACATCGGTGTAGGCCAGTACCAACACGACTTGGATCGAAAAGCCCTGGACGATCGCCTCTCGGGAGTCGTAGAAGGCGCCGTCAACGAAGTGGGTGTAGATATTAATTCCGCCTCTGCGTCTCTTTTGCGCTTTGTCGCGGGGATCGGTCCGAACTTGGCGAAAAATATCGTCGCCTATCGCGAGAGCGAAGGAGCCTTCAAGAACCGCAAAGACATTAGGAAGGTCAAGGGACTGGGAGATAAGGCATTTAAGCAGTCGGCGGGTTTTTTGCGCATTCAAAACGGTGAAAATATTTTGGATCGCACCGGCGTGCATCCGGAGTCCTACACCTTGGCGGAATTAATTATGCGCGAGGGCGATTTAACCGAGGAAGAACAAAAAATTCTGGACGAAGCCGGCGCTTTTACGGTTCAAGATATTCGCCTGGAATTGGAAAAACCGGGGAGGGATCCTCGAGGTGACACGGAGGACGTGGGTCTGCGCCGTTCGGCTCTTACGATGGAAGAGTTAGAGCCGGGACTGGAGCTGGAAGGAGTCGTTCGAAATGTAGTGGATTTCGGAGCCTTCGTCGATATTGGCGTAAAAAAAGAGGGGCTTTTACACATTTCCAAGATTCGCAGAAAGAACAACGGCGGCATCTATCGCCTTTTAAAAGTCGGCGACCGATTAAATGTAGTGATTGAGAAAGTGGACAAAGAGCGCGGCAGGATTTCCCTGGACGTGAAAGGATAGAGAGCGGGGGCGAAAGCTTCTGCTTTTTTCTATGAACGGAAGGAAGAAGCTGTGTTATAGTAAAGGAAGGAACGAAAAGGAGGGCGAGATGAAAAAATTTGTCATCGCATTCGATAATCAGGACGAAGTCTACGACGCATTGGAAGCGACGGAAAACTTAGGTACGCGCGTGATCCCTCTTTTGCCGGAAATTCGCGAATCCTGCGGCCTGTCTCTTATGGGAGACTTTGAAAAGGTCGATGCGGCGCGGAAGGTATTGGACGAAAAGCACCTTCCTTATAACGGCGTCTACGCCTATGAAAGGGAACGCGGCAATCGAAAGGTGGAGGCACTATGATTTATTTAGATAATGGCGCCACGACGGCGATAAAACCCGAAGCTGTCTCCAAGGCGGTTTATAAGGCCATGACCGAAGGCTACGGCAATCCGGGCAGAGGCAGCCACGAATGGGCGCAAAAGTCCTTCCGCGCCCTTCGGAATGCGCGCAAAAGTGTGGCGGCGCTGTTGCATACGGAGGCGACCATCGCTCTGAACAGCGGCGTAACGGAGAGTTTAAACATCGCCATTCACGGATTAATTCATCGAGAGGATCACGTAATTACTTCGGTTATGGAACATAATTCCGTTCTCAGACCTCTTTATGCCACGGGCTGTGCGATAGATTTCCTTCCCCTGAACGAAGACTACGCACCGGATTTGGATCGCTTGGACGTATATTTAAAGCCGAACACAAAGGCCATCGTCATCTCTCACGCTTCCAATGTGGTGGGCAGCGTGACGGATTTATATCGAGTTTTGGCATTTGCCGAGGCCCACGACCTCTTCGTCGTCGTGGATGGGGCGCAGGCGTTGGGTCAAATCAAAGTGGATCTTTCCGATCAATGGACGGAAAAGCTCGTCTACTGTTTCGCCGGTCACAAGTCCCTTTACGGTCCCACGGGCACCGGCGGCTTTTTCTACGGGGAAAAAATCGATATGCCGCCTTTGGGCCAAGGGGGAAGTGGCATCGAAAGCTTTAAACACGAAATGCCCCGCGAAAAGCCTGTCTGTTGGGAAGCGGGGACGGCCAATGTTCACGGCTTTTGCGGTCTGACGGAGGGGGCTCGTTTCGTGGCTGAGGATTCTTATTACGAAAGGAAAAATAAAATCTTTCAGCGCCTCTTGGACGGGCTCTATACTCTGGACGGCTATCAACTGTTCTATCCGTCCCACATGGGAACCGCTTGTGTGAGTTTGCTGAAAGAGGGTATGAGCAGTCAGGAACTGGCCATGCTTCTGCAGGAAGAAGACATCGCCACCCGTCCGGGTTACCATTGTGCGCCTTTGCTGCACGAGTACCTGCACACGAAGGAGACGGGTTTGTGTCGCCTGTCGACTTCGTACTTCAATACGGAAGAGGAGATCGATCAGGTGCTGGATGTATTGAGAGCCATTGAATAATCAGCAAAGACGTGGTATAATCTATTCGATAGTACTGTTTGATTACGGTGGTTACCGATTTTGTCGGTAGTTTTTATCTGATGCAGGGTATGCGATGAGTGTTCGAGATGTGCCTGATGTGGGACATTTTGAGCCGTTAAGCATACTCGTTTGCTCAGAGTTTTTATAAGAAAAAATCAGCAAAACAAAAAGCATCGACACCATCCGAAGATTGCGAATTTAGGAGAACCTAAGACGGCAGTCTTTTTTTGGTTTTCCTAATCGCCAAAATTAGGAGTGACATTTATGCTCAGTCATTTGCTGAGACCCCTTGAACTAAAAAAAGAAGATTTTGTCAAAATATTGCTCGGCTGTGCGATCATGGCCTTCGGCGTGATCAACGTTCACGAGCCATCTAAAATTACCGAAGGCGGCGTCTTAGGCTTGGGCTTGTTTTTAAAAAAGGTCGTGGGCTTAAACCTGGCCTATGTATCGCCCTTCTTGGACGGCATTTGCTACGCCTTGGGCTTTTCCATGCTGGGGGGTCGCTTCTTAAAGAAGTCGGCTGTGGCGACTGTGGGTTTTTCCATTTTTTATTGGATTTTTGACTTCATCGGTCCCGTTCTGCCCAGTTTGTACCGTTGGCCCTTACTCGCCGCCATCGCCGGTGGGATTTTCATCGGTTGCGGCTGCGGAATTGCCGTCACGGCCGGGGGCTGTGCCGGCGGAGACGACGCCCTAGCCATGGTGATTTCGAAAAAAATGAAGTGGCCCATTTCCCGCGCTTACTTTTTAACCGATGCGGTGGTATTGGCTCTGTCCTTAAGCTATATCGCCCCGACGCGACTGATCTTCTCCTTTATGACGACCGTTATTTCGTCTTACCTGGTCGGTCAGTTCGAATTAAAGATGAAAGCCCCCGCATGGCAAGTGAGCCAAGGCGGCATCGAGAAAAATGCATAAGAAAAAAGAGCGGCGGATAAGAGGTTCGCCGCTCTTTTAATGGAAACAAAAAGTTAATAATTAAAAAGTAAAAATAATGTTAGATTTGTATTTAGCGGGGTAAGTTTCAACCAGGAGGAGGTGTATAAAATATTAAGTAGACAAGGAAGCCTGAGAAGTACTGCTTGCCTATTAACTAGGAGGTATATTATGAGGAACAATACTAGAATTTTTAAAATTGCGTGTATTTGTGCATGTTGGCTAATTGCATTTGGTTCATTCGTAGACGCAACATATGCTTTCGGCAATGTAAAGGAGGAGGGAAAGGAACGTGAGACGTTTTTAACAAAAGAAGAACGTGCTTTCCTTGAGTATAAAAAAATTGAAGATGAAAAAATGCTTGAAGAACAAATGCCGGCAATACGTGAAGAAATTAAGGAGTTTGAGAAAGAGAATAGTTATACGACATATGGAGTAATACATGGGGGATTCCAGTATTTAGATGGAGATATATTAATTACCAATAAAAGGATATCGACATACCATATAGGGCATGCTGGAATCGTTGTTGGAGATAGGGTTTTAGGAATCACACCCAAAGCAAATAATGGTCATCCGCGAAGTCTGTCCATGAACTCCTGGTTTAGTGTCTATCCGAGCGATATGGTCATAAGACAAAAAAATAGAGGAAGGGCACCAGTGAGCGCAGCATGGTATGGAAAAACATTCTATCTCGAAGGTGCCGGCAGGGATAACACTTATTCTGTGGCAAGTAGTCTTTATGATTCCAATAAGGATTATTGTTCTTCTCTCGTTTGGAAGTGTTACCACAATGCGGGTTTAGATTATAAAGTACAAAAACCTGAAACCCTCCATTGGTTTGTGCCTAGTTTCATCACCCCCTACGATTATATCGCTCATCGTGTAGGGAATGGCTTTAGCGCGGTTCATTCCGTTAATTGGTAGGATTTCGCGATGCTAAAAAAGAATTTAAAAGCACCCCTCATACTTCGAAGCATTCCCTGGGCGTTGATGCCAAATACGATTAGCTTTCTTTTCGATTTAACGTTCGGGGGAGATATTGTGGTCTGTCGCGTAAGTCAGATCGTGAATTTATTTTTGTGGATAATGGTTTTGCGACAATTAAAGATCCATTCACAGATACGACGGCGGCACGTTTTAGGCTTGCAGGTTTTGTCGCTTGTCATCGCTTTGTTCGTGAATGGCATCTTGGTTTCTATGCCGTTAGAAATTATTCATGCCGGTCGTTCGATTCTGTGGGACTTTCCCTTTGGTGACCTCGCGCCGATAGTGGGTTCTACTTTTGTATTGAATTTCTTCTGGTGTGTGACGCTTCTCTTCGACCTGTTCTTTACCGGAACGCGATGAAGGAGAAAAAAAGGAATTCCAAAATCGAAGAATGCTATTTTTGATGCGAACCTTCTTGTTTATAAGTATCGAGAAGTCGTAGGGGCTCAGTAATAGATTTCAATCCGGACGTTAAAAAGATCCGCTTTCGGCGGATCTTTTTAATAGGCGAAGGCCTCTTCTTTCGTTAGCCAGAAGTGGATGCCGCCGGTGGAATCCCGCCAGCGGTCGGGATCAAAGTTACCTGCGTAGACCATCTCGCCGGGACGGTAGACGAAGTTTTCATCGACTAAGGATATGGCCTCCGGGAAATGTTCCTTGAAATCGAAATCCGTCACGGACACTACATAGGCTTTGTCCGTGCGGCAAGAAGTCAGGGTGGCCGAAGTGCGCTTGGCATCGGCGGGAATAAGGAGCGTAACGAGTCGGTGATTGTAGCAGCGTTTGTAGGCGACGAAGGCGCCTTTTTCTGGACAATGCAGTCGGAAAAATCGGGTTTTCTCGTCGGTGATCACGTCGTCGAGCCGGGCATTTTCCATGACGGCACCGTAAAGATCGGCACCGGAAAGATCGGCACCGGTGAGGTCGGCGTCTCGAAAGTTAACTTCTTTCAGAGTGCAGTCGGAGAAATTGGCATCTTTTAGGACGGCGTGGTCGAACCAGGCATGAGACAAGTCGCTTCCGGAAAAGTCCGCGCCGGATAAATCTTGGCGACTGAAATCTTTTCCCACGAGGCTTTGGCCTTTTAGGGCGACGTCGTTTTTTTTCATTGCAGCATACCTCCTGAAAAAAGTATAGCACGACACAGGCTACATTGCGAAGAACTTGCCTTGATAGTATAATTAAAAAAAGAAATTTTAATCGACCATCCTCTATGGTCGAGCATATCATCTATATGCGAGGAGGCATACATGTCAAAGAACTTTTACGTTACAACGCCCATTTACTATCCCAGCGACAACCTGCACATCGGACACACTTACTGTACCGTAGCGGCCGACGCCATTAAGCGCTTTAAAACCCTTCAAGGGTACAATGTATTGTTTACTACCGGCACCGACGAACATGGTCAAAAGATTCAGGAAAAGGCCAAGGAAGCCGGAAAAGAACCTTTGGAATACATCGACGCCATTGTGGCCGATACGAAAAAACTGTGGAAGACCATGGACATTCACTACGATTCCTTTGTCCGCTCTACGGATCCCGTGCACGAAAAAAATGTGCAGGCGTTGTTTCAAAAGCTCTACGACAAGGGCGAAATTTACAAGGGTGAATACGAAGGCTATTACTGCACGCCCTGCGAATCTTTCTGGGCGGAATCTCAGTTAGGGGAAGGGCATCTTTGCCCGGACTGCGGTCGTGAAACCCACTTGCAACATGAAGAAAGCTATTTCTTCCGCTTGTCCAAGTATCGAGACAAGCTCCTTCAATACTACGAAGATCACCCGGAATTTATTCAACCGGCCTATAGAAAGAGCGAAATGATTAATTCGTTCTTAAAAGACGGCTTGGACGATTTATCCGTTACCCGTTCCACCTTCGACTGGGGCGTGCCCGTTCCCTTTGACGACAAACACGTTATTTACGTGTGGATCGACGCCCTTTCCTGCTACTTAACGGGGGCGGGTCTCGGTACGGACGACGACCAGTTTAACGGTTTCTGGCCCGCCGATGTGCACTTGGTAGGCAAGGAAATTATGCGTTTTCACACGATTATTTGGCCCGCCATGCTGATGGCGCTGGATTTGCCTCTGCCGAAACAAGTTTTCGGTCACGGATGGATTCTCTTTGACGACGACAAAATGAGTAAATCCAAGGGCAATATTATTTATCCCGAACCTATTATCGATCTTTACGGCGTGGACGCGTTGAAATACTTCCTCTTGCGGGAATTTTCCTTTGGTCACGACGGCAGCTTTAACGTGCAAAGCTTTATGAAGCGGCTCAATTCCGATTTGGCAAACGACTTGGGGAATTTGGTTTCCCGTACCGTATCTATGATCGAAAAATACAACGAGGGCATCGTCCCCGCGCCGCACGAGGAAGTGGCCATTGATGTGGAATTGAAGGATTTGGCCGTAAGCGTTTGGGGTGAATTGGAAAAAGAAATGGAAACCTACCAATTTTCCACGGCGCTGGAAGCGATCTGGAAATTGGTTCGCCGCAGCAACAAATACGTAGACGAAAACGAACCGTGGATTTTGGCCAAGGGCGGCGATGACGAAAAGAAACGTTTGGATACCGTCCTCTATAATTTGGCGGAATCCCTACGAATTGTCTCCATTCTTCTGTCTTTCTTTATGAACAACACCGCCGTTTCCATTGCTGAACAAATTACGGCGACGAAAGATTTTAAGGCGGAAGACGCGGCCCGCTGGGGTCTCCTCGAGCCGGGCAAGCACGTAGGCGAAAAGAAGATTATCTTCCCCCGCCTGGACATTGAAGAAGAAACAAAGCGCCTGTGGGATGCGAACCACGCCCTTATCGAAAAGAGAAAGGCGGAAAAACTCGCCAAAGGGGAAGTCTTAGAAGAGGAAGCCCTGGATTTGAAACCGGAAATTACCATCGACGATTTCGATAAATTGGATATTCGTGTCGCTACAGTGGATTCCGTGGAAGATCACCCCAATGCCGATCGCCTCTATGTGTTAAATCTTTCCGTCGGCGGCGAAAAGCGGGTGATTTGCTCGAGCATTAAGGAGTATTACACAAAAGAAGAATTGACGGGGAAACAAATCTTGCTTCTCGCCAATTTAAAACCTACGAAACTTCGGGGCGTATTGTCCCAAGGTATGCTTCTTGCGGCGGAAGATGAAGATGGAAACCTGTCTTTGGCTACGACCATGGAACAATTGAAATCCGGCGCGAAACTCAGTTAGGAGGAGTTATGATAGACGCCCATTCCCATTTGGAAAATGAGGCATTTGACGACGATCGAGAAGAAATCATCGCCCGCATGAAAGAAGACGGCCTGGATGCCGTGGTCAATGTGGGAAGCGATATAGAAACGTCCCGCGCTGTGGCGGCCTTGGCGAGAGAACATGAGAATCTCTATGCCGTAGTAGGCGTACACCCGCAGGAGGCGGACGGATACAGTTTTGCAGTTCGAGAAGAATTGGTGACTCTTGCCAAGGAAGAAAAAGTCCTTGCCATCGGTGAATGTGGCTTGGATTACTATTACGAAAATGCCCCGAGGTCCGTACAGCGGGATGTTTTTCGCGCCATGTGCGATTTAGCGGCGGAAGTGGATTTACCTTTAGTGATTCACTCCAGGGATGCGGCGGAAGAAACCTATACCGTCGTCCGCGACTTTTTAGACGCGCATCCCGAGCATCCCGTGCTTATTCACTGCTACAGTTATTCCGTGGAAATGATGGAGCGCTTTGTAGACTTGGGTTGTTACCTGTCTTTAGGAGGCGTTACCACCTTTAAAAATGCCAAGATGCCGAAGAAAGTGGCGATTGCGGTTCCGGTGGATCGTCTGCTTTTAGAAACGGACAGCCCATACATGACACCCGAGCCGAATCGGGGCAAGCGCAACGAGCCGAAGTATGTGGCGGACGTGGCAAAAAATATTGCGGCGTTGAGAGGCATGGATGTAGACACACTTTTGGCCCACACGGACGAAAATACGAAACGGTTTTATCGATGGATGAAATAATTCAAGAGGTCATCGTTGTCGAGGGGAAAGACGACATTGCGCGGGTCAAGAGCGCCTTACGCTGCGACGTTATGGCGACGGGAGGCTACGCCTTTGGCGAAAAATTCCTCCGGGAGCTGAAGAAAGTGGAAGAAAGGCGGGGAATTATTATTCTCACGGATCCGGACTACATGGGGAAAGTGATCCGCCGGCGCTTAACTGAGGCGCTGTCGTCGCCGAAACAGGCGTATCTGCCTCAAGAGAAGGCCCTTTATAAAGACGACATCGGTATCGAAAACGCCAAACCGGAAGACATTCGCGCGGCTATTTTTTCCGCCAAACCGATGAAGAGATCCTTTGAAGAGACCTTTACCAAAGGGGATATGATTCGCTACGGCATGATGGGCGTATCGGATGCGGCAGAGCGTCGCAGGGAAATGGCCGAGGCTCTGGGGATCGGCCATGGCAATGGAAAGCAATTTTTGCACAGGCTCAACAGTTTCGGCATTACGGCGGAAGAGTTTGAGAGGATCTACGGGGAGGTTTTTGGTGAATAAACGACTATACAGCCCGGCTAGAATTCGCGAGGTGCAGGAAAAGTGGGGCTTTCGCTTTCAAAAATCTCTGGGTCAAAATTTCCTAATCGACGGAAACATCGTCCGGGCCATCGCCGACAGCGCACAGGTGAAAGAAGGGGACGTCGTCCTGGAAATTGGCGCAGGCATCGGCACCTTGACGGAAGAGTTGGCTCTTCGCGGTGCCCGCGTGTTTTGCGTGGAAATCGACGAGCATTTAAAGCCGATCTTGGACGACACCTTGGCTCCCTACGACGCGGTGGAGATTTTTTACAAAGACGTCTTAAAGACGGATCTGAAAAAAGAAATCGAGGCGCGCTTCGGCCGAGAAGAAGTAAAAGTCGTGGCCAATCTTCCCTATTACGTGACCACGCCCATTCTAATTCACCTGTTCGATTCGGGACTGAATTTGGCTTCGGTTCATGTGATGGTACAAAGGGAAATGGCCCAGCGCATGGCGGCCGCCTCGGGAAGCAAGGCCTACGGATCCATCTCCGTCTTTTTGCAGTTGCGTGGAGACGTGGACGTGGCGCTCAGTGTGCCGAGAACCTGTTTTATGCCTCAGCCCAATGTAGACAGCGCCGTCCTTTCCATTACGAATTTCAAGACAGATCATCCGGAGAATTTGAAGCGTGCTGAGGCGGTGGTGCGGGCGGCTTTTTCCAAACGTAGAAAGACCGTGTTAAACGCCTTGTCCACCTATGGCTTTCCTCTCGAGAAGGAACAGATTGTCCGGGCGTTGAAGGAGACGGGAATCGATCCCGCCCGACGCGCCGAGGCCATTACAGTGGAAGAGTATCGGGTGCTTGCAAAGAATTTTCCGAAAGTAGAGAAGGAGAACCGGTGATATGGAGGAGAAATTTCGCGCTTTTGCCGAAGATGAGGCCTTGATCGATAGTTTGAGCGGCATATTTAAGGTGATGGCCGACCCTACGCGCTTGAAAATTCTATATGCCCTCATACTCGACACGTGCAATGTGTCGAAACTGGTGGAACTATTGGGAATGAGTCAGTCCTCTATTTCCCATCAATTGACCCTTTTGAAAGAAGAGGGTTTGATCCGCTCGAGAAAGGAAGGACGCAAAGTGTTTTATTCCCTCGACGACGACCACGTGAAGACGCTCTTTTCTATGGGCTACACTCACGCTAAGCATAAAATAGGGGAAGATGATTAGGGCTATATCGTTCGGGTATAGGTTGAATGAGTGAAACAAGTATTTTTTGGAGGAATTGCAATGTCGAAAGTAGAAGTTTATACGAGCAATACCTGTCCTTATTGCACGATGGCAAAGGACTATTTGAAGGAAAAAGGTGTGGAATTTCAGGAAAAGAACGTGCAAACGGACGCCAATGCCAGAGACGAATTGATCTCTAAAGGCTATACCGGCGTGCCCGTACTGGTCATCGGTGAAGAAGAAATCGTCGGTTTCGACCGCGCGCGCATCGACGCCGCTTTGGCAAAGTAACGTCGCTTGAAAGAGGCTTCGGCCTCTTTTTTTGTGTAAAAATGAAAAAAGTTTTCTAAAAAACATCGAAGACTTTCTTCGTTCGCAGGCTCCCGAAAGGGGGCTGTGTTATAATGGCTTCAAATTCAAGAAGAAAGTGGAGGAGATTATGAAATTTTTCAAAAAATATATGACGGCGGCCTTGGCCCTGGTGATGGTCGCTTCTGTGGCCGCGCCGGTTTTCGCCGATGCCGCGGAAGGGGACGTCATTCTTTCTTTCGGTCAAGATTTGACGCTTGCGCAACGGGAAGAATTGATGAAGCGCTTTAACGGAACCGACAAGGATCAAGTGATCGAAGTAACCAATCGGGAAGAGCATAAGTATTTAGGGGAATTTGTACCCGAGTCGAAAATCGGACATAAGGCGATTTCCAGTGCAAAGATAGAATATACTGCCGAAGGAAGCGGTATCGAAGTGGAAACGTCGGAAAGAATTCGCTACATTACCCACGAAATGTACCGTCAAGCCTTGGAAACAGCGGGGATAAAAGATGCGAAGATCACCGTGGACGCGCCCATGAACGTGAGCGGTACGGCAGCTTTAACGGGGATTATGAAGGCCTACGAAACGTCTACCGGCAAAAAAATCAGCGACAAAGTGAAAAAGGCTGCCAACGAAGAAATGGTGGTAACGTCCGACTTGGCGCAAAACGTGGGCGCGGACAAGGCGACGGGTCTCGTAAAAGACATTAAGGACAAGATCGCCACGGAAGCGCCGAAGTCGCGGGAAGAAGTACAAAATATCGTCATCAACATTTCCAATCAGTACAACCTGAATTTAAGCCCCGAACAACAGGAACAACTGACGGACTTTTTCGATGACTTGCGAACGACGGACATCGACTGGAACGGTTTGGCCGAAAAAGCCAAGGGTGCGGCCGATCAGGCAAAAGAGTATATAAACAGTGAAGAAGGGCAAAGTTTGATCGAAAAGATAAAAGCCTTTTTTTCCGATCTGCTCGATTCCATTTTTAACAAATAAAAAATGAACTCGATTACCGAGTTCGAGCAATAAAAAAGAGCCTCCGCGAAAAAGGGAGGCTCTTTCGTTATTTTGCTTCGACGACTCTGTTTAAAGCTTTCATCAGTTCGTCGATGTCAAAACCGTGTACATACGCGGCTTCTTCCAAAGATTCCATTTGGCTGGAGGGACATCCCACGCAGCCCATGCCGAATTGCATTAAAATGCGAATCGCTTCCGGGTATTGGCGAACCAAGTCGCCGATTAAGGTGTCTTTTGTAATCATTCTGGCCTCCTTATGGCAATTTATCCCATTCATTTTATCTTATGAGGGGACGACTGGCAAGTTAGAGTAAATTTTCTTTCATGTAGGCGATAATATCGTCGGATTCGTACATCCATTGGTCGCCAAAGTGCAGACAAGGTACTTGTTTGTTGCCGCCGCCTTGGATCAAGGCTTCTTTTGCGGCGTTGTCCTTGTCAACGTAGACGACATCTACGTTGTCGATGTTGTTTTCTTTCATAAAGCTTTCCACCTTCTTACAGAAGGGACAGTAGGTTGCTGCATATAATGTATAATCCATAGTTACCTCCTTTAGTTTTCGTTTTATCTATACCCAATCCCTAAGTACTCACACAAGAAGGGAAGAACTTAAAAAAGTCTAATCCTTATCTAAGTAGGTAAATTTAGAAAAGGCTTATGGTATGCTTATTTTGAGGTGAAGGTATGGATATTTTTAACAGCATCGGAAAGGGTTTTGAGGACTTATCCAATCAAGTGAAAGATTTAGGTATCAAGGGTCTTGTCGGCGCAAAAGAAGTTTCCAATGTGGCAAAACTTCGCTTACAGATTCGCGAATTGGAAACGAAAATACAGCAGGAGTACACCCACTTAGGCGAAGTGTACTATATGGAAATGCGGGAGCAATCCCACTTGGCGGATACGACCAGCTCGGAGCTTTTGTTTGCCATCGACGCCTTGCAAAAGGAAAAGGCGAGCTTACAAAACCGTATCGACTCGAAAGAGATCGAGGGGGAGGTATTTCGCTACGAATGCCCGGATTGCCATACGGAAATTCAAGCGGATACGAATTTCTGCCCCCATTGCGGACGAAAGATCGAGACGGTGGAGTTGATCGCCGAGGATCCGGATTTCGTGGAATGCAAGAACTGCCACTTTCAGGCGGAGTCCGGGGCCACCTATTGTCCCCGCTGCGGTACGCCACTAGCTTAGGAGGGTCTTATGGATAAAAAACAAATAGACGAGGAAAAACTGCGCCGTTCTTTGGGCGATGAAGCGTACCACGTGGCGCGTAAAAAGGGTACGGAGCCACCTTTTTCCCATCCCTACGACAGGCTTTTTGAGGAAGGCATTTACGTGGATGTAATCACGAAAGAGGTTTTGTTTCTGTCCAAAGATAAATTCGATGCCGGATGCGGCTGGCCCGCTTTTTCAAAGACGGCACCGGAGGCTCCCGTAAAAGAGGAGGAAGATACCCGTTACGGCATGATCCGAACGGAAGTGGCTACGGACACCACCCACTTGGGTCACGTCTTCGGCGACGGCCCTGAAGAAATGGGGGGTCTGCGTTACTGTATCAACGGGGCGAGTTTGGAGTTTATTCCGAAGGCTGAAATGGAAAAAAGAGGGTACGGTTCTTGGCTAAATTGTCTTTAAATTGAGAAGACTAGCTATAGTCAAAGGGGTATAATGGTAACAGATGTTTGGAAAATAAAGGAGGTATTATGAAACAAAAGTTTTTATCCCTGGCACTGGCACTGGCCATGGTTCTCGGCGTCATCGCAGGACCGGCGAGCGTCTTTGCCGCGTCTTGGGATACGGAAACCAAGACCATTACATTATTGCACACCAACGATGTCCATGGCCACGTTACAGCGGAATATGACAAGGACAAGAAACTTACCCACATCGGTTATGCCAAGGTGAAGACGTATGCGGATAGCATTAAAAATGCGGTTCTTCTCGATGCGGGGGATGTTACTCACGGAACGGCCATCGCCGGCATTGAAAACGGCAAGGGTGTTATCGATTTAATGAAAGCCATGGGCTACAAGGCCATGGTTCCCGGCAATCACGACTTCAACTATGGCTATCAAGCATTAGTCGATTTTAAAAACCAAGCGGCCTCTTTGAAAGAGGGCGAAAGCACTTTCGATATTTTGGCTGCCAACATAATCAAAAATACGGGGGTAAACGACTTTAAGGGTCAAACCCTCTTAGATGTAAACGGTGTAAAGGTCGGGATCTTCGGCATTACCACGGAAGAAACTAAGGTGAAATCCAATCCGAAAAACACCGAAGGCATTACCTTCTTAAATCCCGTGGAAGTTGCACGGGCTCAAGTAAAATCTTTGAAGGAGCAAGGGGCGAATGTTATCGTTATGCTGGCACACGTCGGCGTGGACGATGCCACGGTCGTTAAGACCACCGACATCGCCAAGGCCGTGGACGGCATCGACGTCATTATCGACGGACACTCCCATACGAAATTACCCGAAGGCAAGGTGGTCAATAATACGTTGATCGCACAAACGGGCCAACAATTAGAAAATTTAGGCGAAATCAATATTACCCTTCGGGGCAAAGAAATTATTTCGAAAACGGCGACTCTTCGCGACGCGGCATTCTTTGAAAATGTGGAAGAAAATAGCGCCATTGCCAAGCAAGTAAACGACAAATTCGAAGCGAACAAGAGCAAATTGGAAAAGGTCGTCGGTACCACCGCTGTGACATTAGACGGCGAGCGGGAACACGTACGAACCCAAGAAACCAACTTCGGAAACTTGGTCACCGACGCCATGCGCGAAGCTTCTAAGGCCGACGTCGCCTTAACGAACGGTGGAGGTATCCGCGCCAGCATTCCCGCGGGCAGTATCGAAATGACGGAAATCTGGACCAGTTTCCCCTTCGGAAACACGATCATGAAGATTGAAATCACCGGTTCCGACCTTTTGGCAGCTTTGGAATACGGTGTGGCCGATGCGCCGGCGCCGGAAGGGAAATTCCCCCACGTTTCCGGCATGACCTTTAAGTACGATCCGAAACAAGAAGCAGGAAAGCGTGTCTTCGACGTAATGGTGGCTGGGAAGGCATTGGATCCGAACAAGACGTACACATTGGCGACGAACGATTTTATGGCCGGTGGCGGCGACGGGTACACCATGTTCGCTAAAGGCAAAAAGCTTGGCGACTACGGTATGTACACGGAAGTATTGGAAAAATACTTCGAAGAACACAAAAATGTCAATCCGAAAGTGGAAGATCGTATTGTAGCACAATCGAAGGTCGGAGAAAAACCGGCTTCGGATGCTGCGGCATTTACGGATATTCATGGCCATTGGGCGGAAAAAGTAATTGCTGCGGCTACGGGCAAGGGACTCTTCAAAGGAGTCACGGAAACGACTTTCGCACCGAATTCCGCCATTACCCGGGGTATGCTCGTCTCCGTCTTGGCTCGTATGGAAGGGCAAGACAAGAAACAGACTGCAGATAATCCATTTAAGGATGTAAAGGCCGGGGATTGGTACGAAAATGCCGTCATCTGGGCTGCGCAAAACAAATACGTGGCCGGTTACGAAGATAATACCTTCAAACCCAATCAAAAAGTGACCCGCGAAGAAATGGCCGCGATTTTGGGTCGTTATATCGAAGCTAAGGGACTTCCTCTTACGTTGGACTTAAAAGAACCCTTCGCCGATCAAAAGAAGATATCCAAGTGGGCGGAAAAATCGGTAGATACCGTTCGCCGCGCCGACTTGATGCGCGGACGCGAAGAAAATCGATTTGCTCCGAAAGCTTCGGCGACCAGAGCCGAATTGGCACAAGTAATGAACACGTTGGATGAGCGCGTTCGCGAAATGAAAAAAACCGAGGACAAGAGCAAGGTCGTTGAAAAAGATAAACAAAGCGACGTAAAAGCCGCGCAATCGGTGGAAAAGAAAGCAGCATAAAACAACGAAAAATGAAAAAGGAGCCGGAAGAGGCTCTTTTTTCGTGGGAAAAAAGTTTGGTGTAAGGAGAAAGTGAAACGGAGGAAATTAAATTTAGAATTTGTAAATTTTCTACTTGACCCAACCATTTTTTTGCGATATTATAAAGCGTTATTTTGCTTGACAAGGGACTTGCTTTCATGTATACTATCATTACATTGGAGTGTTTGGATAGAAGGGCGGTCCCAATGACACAAATGGATATGATTAAAAATGAATTGTCAGAGCATATCGGCAAAGAGGTAATTGTGAAGGCAAATCGAGGACGAAAGCGCATCGTCACGCGAAAGGGCGTGTTGTCGGCGGTTTATCCCTCCCTATTTGTCGTCACCATTTCTTCCGACGAGGCAAACGATCGAAATATTTCATTTACCTATTCCGACGTGTTGACGTCCACGGTTAAGATAATGATTCTGGAAGACGATGTAGACTCGACGAAATTAAAGATATCGTAGCAAAAGCTCCCTTGTGGAGCTTTTTTTATGGGAGGAAATTTTGCGCGCTTACGGGAAAATTAATGTCGGCCTTTGGATTTTAAAGCGTCGAGCCGACGGCTATCACGAATTAAAAACGCTCTTTTTGCCTATCGACCTTTACGACGAATTACAGATAGAAAAGGCGGCGTCCTTTTCCATTCAAGGACCCAACTACGGGAGGGAAGATCTAATGGCGAAGGCGCATCGTTTTTTAGAAGATCGATTTGGACCCTTGCCGGTTGCGATTACCATAAAAAAAAATATTCCGGCAGGAGCGGGACTCGCCGGAGGAACGGCGGATGGTGCAGCGGTGTTGAAGGCCGTGCGAGACATATACCGTCTGCCCTTGACCGATGAGGATCTGAGGGAGCAATCGTCGGTTCTCGGGGCGGATTTTCCCTATTGTCTGTACGGTGCGCCGGCGATTGGGGAGGGGATTGGCGATCACTTAAGCCCTCTATCCCTGCCGAGCTATCCGGCACTGTTGGTAAATCCGGGATTTTCCGTGTCTACGAAAGATGCCTACGACAAGGTGTGCCTGCAACCGTCTCGAGGCTCTTTGCAGGAAACTGTGCGGTATTTGAAAAAGGGAGATCTTCGCGGGCTTTTATCTTCAGTGGCGAATGATCTCTACCCCGGAGTGGTCAAAATGCACTCGATTATCGACGAGATGATTTTCGATCTTTACGAAGCCGGAGCATCGTTCGCCCATATGTCCGGTTCTGGCCCTACGGTTTACGGTTTGTTCAAAAAAGTAGAGGAACGAGATGGCGCGTATGCTATACTTAAGGAGAAGTATTCGATCGTCATACAAACGAAAACAGCGGGAGAAGGACATGGAGAGATTGGGAATTGCCATAAGGGATAGGGCCGGAGCGTATACGGCGGCGGCAGTCATAAGCCGGAGGCCGGATCTTTCTCTTGCGCTTATCTACGATCCGGCGGGAATGGAAGATGCTTTTTATGAAAAGAACAGGGCGCGCTTTTCTTCTATGGGGATTACGCGATTTCTGCTCTTACGGGAAAAGCCATTGTCCGAAGGTGATTTTTACGAATGGTTGGAAAAATCTCCGGGTTGTGACGTGTCTATAGGCTGCGCGGATTCGAATTTCGACACGGCGCTTTTATTTCGTACGGTGGGAGACGGCCTCTTTCACCATAGCTACGTTTTGGATATGATCGACGCCTATGCCCGGCGTCTGCCGAAGGGAACGCAGTCGGCGATACTCGCTCTGTGTGGCTACAGCTACCGACGCGACGATTTTATCCGCGCCTTGAAACCGATGGGAATTGCCGTTCTGGATCCATTGGATCGATGGCTGGAGTCTATTCCGAAAGACGAAGGGAAGGGGGACGTACGCTTTTATTGGACCGTACGCGACTTTCCCTTCGAGCGCCTAATGGGCGAGTTAATCGGAGAAGACGTACGCTTTCGGAAGTACTACGGACACCCGTGGCTTCGCGGCGAGGTTTCGAAAAGAGAAGGATAGAGAAGGAAAAAGCCCCCGAGTGCAGGGGGCTTTTTGCGCGTATAAAAGGACCGACGGGGCAAAAGAAAAAAGCGATTCCTGAGAATCGCTCAAATTTATGTAGCCATGCACCCGACTTTGCACAAGTGTTCCACGCGTTACCGAAAGAGTTAACTCAGAGTAGGCGAATCTACGTCACATAAGCGAACTTACTTAGTGCTGCTTCCGTCAAGATCTGACACGGTTCGCAAGGGCTTATTGCGCAGGACCCACTCATCAACATCACTTTTTCCGGGCAGACCGCAAAAAAAATGCGCTGGATCGGGAATTCAATCTTGTTGTAGCGGATTACAAGTTACAGGGCACCGCTAACTCCCCATCTAGCATGGCAAACTTTTCCTGGCGGAGAGAGGGGGATTCGAACCCCCGATACGCTATAAACGTATACCCGCTTTCCAGGCGAGCGCCTTAAACCAACTCAACCATCTCTCCATTGGATTACAGTATATGATTATACGGTCGAATTGGTTCTTTGTCAAGGGGGAGTTTGAAAAATGTAAGCTCACCACTCCCCTTGAACGGAAATGGCGCCGGCGGACAATCGGACGGTATTGTCCGCTACTTGAACGACGAGGGATCCGTCATCGTCGATGGCCGTGGCTTTGCCGGTGTATTCGATATCGCCTTGAGAAAAGCGAACGGTTTTTCCGACGGTGAAGTTGTACTTGCGGTACGCGTCTAAAACGGCACCGCGGGGGGCGTGAATCCACTGCCAAAGGCGGTTCATAATGTCTGCCGCCAGTTGATTTCTCGATACCATTTCCTGTAGAGAACCGGCGCGGTTTAGAGCCTGTTTCTTAAAGGCATCTTTCGGCGTGTGGGTGTTGATTCCTATGCCGACGACGTAGCGCGCTCGTCCCCCGGAAAAATCGGCTTCCGTTAAAATGCCGCAGATTTTTTTATGGTTCAAGTACAGGTCGTTCACCCATTTAATTTCGACCTTCGCTTCGGATTGTTCCCGGAGGGCTTCTTTTACAGAAACGGCGGCGGCCATAGTGAGAATTCCGGGGTCGAGGCAGGCGTCCTCTTTGATGATCGTAGACAGATACAGGCCCGTGCCGAAGGGAGAGAAGAAAGAATGGCCTACGCGTCCCTTGCCCGCCGTCTGCTCTTCTGCCGCCATAAAAGAGAAGGAAGGAAACGAATGGGTGCTATCTTCCCGAAAGATGGCATCGTTGGTGGAGTCGACTTTGTCTTTGACGAGGATTGCGACGTCCTTCAACGGGTCTTCGAGTCGATTCGCGATGGTCTTTTCGTCCAAGGCTTCATAGTTTTCGTTTAAGCGGTAGCCTCTGTTTGTAACGGCTTCAATGTGGTAGCCGTCGTCTCTTAAGGATTTTATGGATTGCCATATGGCGGCGCGGGAGATGTGTAAGTCCTTTGCCAGGTCTTCTCCGGAAAGGTAGTCGTCGGCGCGCTTTAAAGTCTCTAGGATGTACTCTTTGTTTTTCATTAGGCCATCCCGGGGTAGTCCAATTGGCGTAGAGCTTCGAAAAGGATAATGTTTACGGACACCGACAAATTTAAACTGCGTCCGAAGTCTTTCAGCATGGGGATGCGAATGGCCGTGTCGTCGTGAGCCTTCAAGAGGGGCTCGGGAAGGCCTTTCGTTTCCTTGCCGAAGACCAAAAAATCGCCGTCTTGAAACGCTACGTCGCTGTAGCGTTTGTGAGCCTTGGTTGAGGCAAAGAAAAAGCGGTGTTCTTTGTATTCTGCCATGACCTCTTCGATGCTGTCGTGGTAATGAATGTCTACTAAGTGCCAGTAATCGAGGCCGCACCGCTTGAGATGCTTGTCGTCGACGGAAAAGCCTAAGGGACGCACCAGATGGAGCACACTTTTTGTCAGGCCGCAGCTGCGGGCGATAGCGCCCGTGTTGTGGGGGATTTCGGGTTCAACTAAACAAATATGCAGGGTCATGTTTACCTCCAGAATGCTTCTATTTTTTCTTTCATGTCTTCGACGGAATGGACGACGGTTATGTTCCAGTAGTCGGGGAGCAAGGCCCGTATATCCGGCCGAAGGTAGCGGTCATCCAACAAGAGAAGTTGACCGCGATCCGTGTCCGAGCGAATGATTCGGCCGGCAGCCTGTACTACTTTTGTGAGCCCCGGATACGTATAGGCATAGGCGTAGCCGTCTTTTCCCGATTGGTTGAAGCGTTCTTTGATCAGTTCTCTCTCCCGGGACAGGCCGGGCAAGGACAAAGTAAGAATGCTTACGCCCAGTAAGGCGTCGCCGGAAAGATCCACGCCTTCGGAAAAGGCACCGCCCATGACACTGTAGCCGTGGACGGGCTTGCACTTTCGGAAGCGGGCGATGTAGTTTGCTCGCTCTTTCTCCGTCATAAAACGAGCTTGGTCGTGGCCATTTTCTTCCCAATCTTCTGTAGCCTGCACTACCTGATCTTTGTAGGCGTAGGAGGGAAAGAAGTGGATGAAATTTCCCGGATGTGTTCGAGTAAACGCCTTTAAGTAGCGGCTCACTTCATGAAGATTACGGGTTCGGTCTTTATACCGGGTGGATAGATGGGGCGGATGCAGGACGAGAAGGTGCGCAGGGTCGAAAGGGCTCTTCAGGGTCATGGCTTTGGCGTCGTCTCCGGCTCCCAGACAGTAGCGATGGTAGTCCATGGGCGAAAGAGTGGCGGAGAAATATACCGTCGAGCGGAACAATTGTCGTCGCGCCGACAGCACCGCGGAAGGATCCAGACACAGAAGCGCTAAGGTCTCTTTCTGCGGCACGAAAAATGTAAAGTATCGTGCATCGTAAAAAAGATTTAAATTCTGCCAGTCCAGCAGGCGAAAATAGAGTTCGAGAAAGTCGTCGTCGGGTTCTGCGGACAGGCGCGCCAAATAAGTCGCCATAGCGTCGGTCAGATCTTCCACGGCCTCGATAAAATCATCGCGCAGTTCGACGAACGTGGCACCTTCCACCGAGGTAACGAGACGCAGTTGCCTTATAAAAAGATCGGCGAAGGTGCGCAATTTTTCCGTCGGGTAGTCGATGTTGTCTATTGTGCGGACATCGAGGTGTCCTGAATACATATCCCGCCCGCGGTCGATCACGTTGTGGGCTTCGTCTACAAGTAGGCATGTGCGGCTCAGACGATCGCGATCTTCCAACAGTCGTTCCAAATAGCTTTTCGGGTGAAAAACGTAATTATAATCGCCGATTAAAATGTTGGACAGATTGCTTAGATCCAGGGAATATTCGAAAGGACAGAGGCGATGCTTTTCGGCGTAGTGTGCCACAGTTTGTCTATCGAATAAGTCCTCGTGGTCGAAAATATCCACAATGCCGTCGATTAACCGGTCGTAATGGCCTTTGGCGTAGGCGCACCGTTCGGGGGTGCAGGCGACCTCGTCGTTTAAACAGGCTTTTTCCTTGGCGACAAGCTCCGTACTTTTCATGCGGAGTCCGGCACCGGCGAGCATGGATAAAGTATCGGCGGCGATGGCTTTTTGGGTGGATCGGCCGGTGGCGTAAAAGACGCCGTCCAGGATCCCTTCGCCGATGGCCTTCACGGCCGAGAACAAAGTGGCGAGAGTTTTTCCAATGCCCGTGGGCGCCTGTATTAGAAGAGTGCCCTTCGTCAGGATCATGTTGTAGACCGCGACCGCCATATCCCTCTGTCCCGGGCGAAAGTCGTCAAAAGGAAATTTCAGATCTTTTGCCGATTGCACGGACAGAATTCGGAAGTCGTTTAGTCGCTTTTGAATGCGCTGAAACCGCGTCATGACCTCGTTCATGAAGTCGTTCAGTTCGTCTATGGATGCGATTTTGTCGTAGCGAAAGACGGATTCGTCTTCAATGCGGATGTAGGTAAGGCGCAAGTGCATGGTATCCAAGCCGCGTTCCTTCGCGTACAGATAGCCGTAACACTTTAGTTGTGCCCAGTGCAACTCGTCGGGTCGGGCGTCGATGGCCGCTTTCGTATAGACCGTCGATTTTATTTCGTCGAGCAAAGGGACGTCTCCGTCCAGTCCGTCGATGCGCCCCTCCAGGACAATCTCGCCCCCATCGTAGGCTACGGTGCCCGCGATTTCCACCTCCGTTTCAAAGGAAGGAGGGTAGGCCCTTTGTAATTTTTGATGGAGGCGAATGCCTTCCAGAGCCCGTTTATGAGAGAGAAAACCTGTGTCGATGTCGCCACTTCGAAGCGTGAAAGCCAGCAACTTACGCACGGACCAATGATTTTTCATACTATCACCACCTTTATTATACACGCTTTTGTCTCTTGCGAGGGAAATCGCGCACAGGTATAATGTGCGCAGGAGGAATAGATACAATGGAAACAAAGGACAGAAATGACCTCATTCAATACGGTTTGGCTCTCGTTGAAGAAGGACTTACCTTCGGTAGCGGCGGGAATCTATCCGTTCGCAGCGACGACAGCCAAAGTTTTTTTGTGACCCCGTCGGGGATGGATTACGACGCGCTGAAGAAAAGCGATCTCGTCCACATGGATCCAGGTGGAAATGTCATTGCCGGAACGCGGAAACCCTCATCGGAATGGCCCATGCATGCCGCCATCTATCGCTCTCGTCCTGATGTGCGCGCCTTGATTCACAGCCACAGCAAATACATTAGCGCCTTTTCCGTCTTGGGCGAGGACTTGGGGCCTGTCAGTTATTTAATCGCCTCGTCCGGGGTTGCATCCGTACCATGCGCGCCCTACGAGACGTTCGGCACTGACGCGTTGGCTCAAAAGGTGGTCGCGTCCATGGGAAAAACCTCCAAAGCGGTGATTTTGGCGAACCACGGTTTGATTGCCGGGGGAAAGAACTTAAAAGAAGCGCTGAGCTTAACGCGGGATCTGGAATTTTGTGCCTTTATGTACATGACCGCGTTGGCCACTGGCAAGCCGATTCAGATGATTCCTGAAAAGAAAATCGATGAAGTAATTGCAAAATTAAAAACCTATGGTCAGTAATCCCGCCGGCGAGACATCGCCGGTTTTTGTATGGATAAAGAATGGAAGACGGGTTGTCCCGAGGCCCGTCAGGGGAGCGCGTGGAGGGTGTCGATCTATGGAAAATAAATATTGATTATTAATATCTATGATGATATGATGATTCCGGAAAGAGGTGATTATTGATGAAAAAGAAATTGATGAGTGTTGGAGCCGGAGTCCTTCTGGGTGTAATCGGTGAAAAGATCGTCAAGTCCAATGTAGTAAAGAATTTAGCGGTAAGCACGGTGAGCGACGGCTTAAAGATTAAAGAAGGCATTGATCATACCATTGAGAAGGTAAAAGAAAGTGCAGAAGATATTGTAGCCGAAGCAAAGGTGAAGAAAGAAGAGGACGAAAGAGCAAAAAGAGAAGCGGAAGAGGCCGAAGAAACCGTGGAAGAATTGGCGGAAGCGGCGGATGATGTAGCAGAAGCTGCAGAATAAAATGAAGGTCTCTATTGCGCACCGTTTGCCCGGCAGGACGCGTTTGTCGTCCGGCTATCATTTTACTTACGACCGTGCCAACAAGTTGAAGTATGTGTTGGAGTCCATTCCCGGAATTACTTATGTAAAGGTTTCCCCTTTAACCGGAAGCATTCTCATCTATCATGAAGAGGATCTTGGTCTGAAGCGAGCCTGTAGGAAATTGGTGGATTTAAAAGTTTCGTCTCTCGACGGGCTGGAGATCGACGATTCTTCCTATATTCCTTTGGAGGAAAAAGAGCTTTTCCACATTGTGAGAGACGCATTTCAAATGCGTTTTATCATGAAGAACTTCCTGCCTATGCCCGTGAGAACCGTCGCGACCTTTATTCGGGCGTCGAAGTTTATAAAAAAAGGCCTTCTCGCCCTGTATGAGCGAAACTTCAATGTGGACGTGTTGGATGCTACGGCCATTGGCGTGTCTTTGGCGACCGACGATTTCGCTGCGGCTTCTTCCATTATGTTCTTGCTGGATTTAGGTGAGAAGTTGGAAGATTGGATCTTTGAAAAGTCGCAGAAGGATTTGATTCACACTTTGGATTTAAACGTGGACAAAGTTTTTGTCGTCGACGGAAAAGAAAAATACGTTAAAAATCTGAAAGATGTCGCGATCGGCGACGTGGTAGAAGTGACCATGGGCGCCACCATTCCCGTAGACGGCACAGTCGTCAAGGGAGTTGGGTCGGTGAATCAATCGTCCTTCACAGGTGAAAGCGTTCCGGTGAAAAAAGAGGAGGGGAAAACTGTTTTCGCCGGCACGGTTTTGGAAGAAGGTATGTTGCACGTAAAAACGGAAAAGCTTTATAATGAAAGCCGGATGAGTCACATTATTCAACTGATTGGCGAAAGCGAAAAAAATAAGTCTATGGCGCAAAAAAAAGCGGAAAGCATGGCGGATTCCCTCGTCAAATATTCGTTTTTCGGAGCCATTCTCTCTTACGCAATAACGCGGTCGGTGAACAGGGCAAAAGCCTTTTTAATGGTGGATTTTTCCTGTGCGCTGAAGCTCACGATCCCCATCGCCGTGATGAAAGCCATGAGCCAATCCGGCCGATCGGGCGTGCTCGTCAAGGGCGGGAAGTACTTGGAAAGTCTGGCGCAGGCGGATACCATCGTCTTCGACAAGACAGGGACTTTGACCAACTCCTCTCCGACGGTGGAAAAAATCATCGCCTTCGACGGCTATACGGAAGACGGTTGCTTGCGAATTGCGGCTTGTTTGGAAGAACATTTCCCCCATTCCATTGCCAATGCGGTGGTAGATGCGGCGGTGAAAAAGGATTTGCGGCATGAAGAAATGCACTCGGAGACGGAATATATCGTTGCCCACGGCATTTCCTCGAAGATCGACGGAAAAACCGCTTTGATCGGTTCGGCCCATTTCGTTTTCGACGACGAAAAGGTTCGATTGACGACCGATAAAGAGGCTGTCATTGAGGCATTAAAGGAAAATTATTCGTTACTTTATTTGGCATACGACGGGGAGTTGATTGCCGTCTTGTGTATTGCCGATCCCGTACGATCGGACGCGAAAGAGACCGTCGAGGCCCTTCGTTCTTACGGTTTTACGAATATTGCCATGTTAACCGGAGACGGGGAAAATGCTGCACGGTATGTGGCGGAACAATTGGGGTTGGATTATTACCGTTCCCAAGTGTTGCCGGAAGACAAGGCCGACTATATTCGCAGTCAGAAAGCGTGTGGCAGAAAAGTGGTCATGATTGGCGACGGAATTAACGATTCCGTGGCTCTTTCCGGAGCCGACGTGGGTATTGCCATGCACAAAGGAGCCGATATCGCTCGGGAAATTGCGGATATTGCCATCGGAAGTGACGATCTCACGTCCATTGTCGAAGTGGTAAAAATTGCGAAGGAGTTGGAAGGCCGTATTAGACGCGATTATAACAAGATTATTTCGCTAAATTCTTTGTTAATTGCCCTGGGCTATTTCCAAGTAATTTCGAATACGTCGTCGTCGTTTCTCCATAATTCGTCCACGGTGGCGATTGCCATGGATAACATGAAAGACTACACATTAGTCTAGCGAAAGATAGGAAAGATGGTAGCCATAGAAGAAAAGACTGAACGAGACGGTTCAGTCTTTTTTTTTTGCAAAGAAAAAGCCTCCGAAAAATCGGAGGCTTTTTCGGTCGACGTAGCGACCGAGGAGGGCGTTTTAGATTTCTAAAGAGCTTTCCCAGAGGCCGTGGATGTTGCACATACTCAGTGCATAAACGGTACCCTTCTTTTCGCTCTTGAAGGTAGTATGAACGGAGGGGACAGTAAAGACATCGCCTTCGCCGTGGGCATGGAATTCGTAGCTGCCGACTTCGACGGGAGCGGCGGCGCCTTCGGCCTTAAAGAAGACTTTAATCCAGGAAATGTGGTGTTCCAAAGTGTTCGGGTGTTCGATTTCTTTGCCGACGGTAACGACAACGTCTGCTACGCCGCCATCAAAAGATGCTTCGATTTCGGGAACGTGTTTTTCGTTTTTAAAGTCGCCGCGTTTGACGGTTTCGGTTAAATTTGCCATGAATAATTACCTCCTAGTAATTCCAGTTTTTTACTTTACGACTTCTATATACCCATTACCTAAAAAAAAACACAGTTATTTCCGTTTTTGTGGAGTGGTTTCCGGTTGGGATCATGTTCAATTGACACGGAATTTAGTATAATGAGCGTGAGGTGGTCTATGATTTATTTGGAAGCGACAGCAAACATCGGAATGGAAGCGGTATTGAAGCGAGAGGTCCGGGATCTAGGCATGAAAAATATCCGTGTACAAGATGGACTCGTGTCCATGGAAGGAAAGATGCAGGACCTAGCGCGGGCAAATTTGCATCTACGTACGGCGGAGCGGGTGCATTGGGTATTGGGGCGCTTCGAGGCGCGCAGCTTTACGGAGCTTTTCGACGGCGTTTACGATTTGCCTTGGCCGGATATTATGCCGAAGACGGCGAACTTTCTTACCGAAGCGAAAAGCAAAAAATCGCAACTCTTTTCCTTGTCCGATATACAGCGCATCACGGAAAAAGCCGTAGTCAATAAATTGCAGACCCGCTACAAGACGGAGTGGTTTCAAAAAAATGGCGCGCGCTATCGCATCGGCGTGCGCATCGTCGACGATTTGGCGACGATTTACTTGGATACATCCGGAGACGGCCTTCACGATCGCGGTTACAGAAAGCGCTCGGTAAAGGCGCCTTTGGCGGAGACTTTGGCGTCGGGTCTCGTGCAGTTAAGTTTTTGGAACAAAGACCGTATATTGGTGGACCCCTTTTGCGGCAGCGGCACCATTTTGCTCGAGGCCGTTCTCCTTGCGAGAAAAATTGCACCGGGTTTGAACCGACGTTTCGATTTCGAATATTGGAATTTAGAGGGCGTAGAGGCGAAGGATGCACGCAAAGAAGCCTTTGGGATGATCGATTACGACAGTGAGTTGGAGATTTACGGTTTCGATATGGATCCGAAGGCCATCGAAGCGGCGCGGATCAATTTCGATTCTTTGGGCTTTTTAGACGACGTGATTTTAAGAGAAAAAGACATCGCCCATTTGGATCTGGCCGGCGAGTACGGTGTGATCATTACGAACCCTCCTTACGGCAAGCGAATCGAAGATAGGGAATCGGTGAAGGTGTTAAATAGGGAACTCGGCGACTTGGCGCGCAGTCTCCCCACGTGGAGTCATTACATTATTACGGCGGATGAAGGCTTTGAAAAGGG
>JAEXBU010000063.1 GCA_023393815.1 Bacillota bacterium
GCTAAGTATAGCACCCCGTAATAAGCACAGGCCTCCGCCACGCTAAAAGAAGGAAGTACTCGGCGAAATGGCATCGCAGCCAAGTGTTCGGTGAAAAAGAAAAAGGGAACGAATACCCACTGCGTCACCACCGCCGCGCCGGCTGCCATGGGCGGAAGAAAAAACGACAGTGCGCTCACGGCAACTCCCCCGTACAAAATCACGCTTGCCAGGGGCAAAAGGATCACGTTGGCCAACAGGCCTGTCAGAGAAATGCCTCCGGACGTATACAACAAAAGGGGTGCGATAGCCAATGTCACGGCAACGGAAACGCCGAGAGATGCCATAAGCGGTGCGCGCGACTCGCTAAACAGCGGAAGCTTCGGATAGACCGTCAATATGCCCCAAACCGAGAAAAAACTGAACAGAAATCCCAATCGATAAATGAAAAAGGGATTCGCTGCGAGAAAAATCGCCCCGCTGAAGGCCCACGCGTAATTGGGATCCACCGGTCGCCTCATCCGCTTACCTACATCCGTAAACAACAGCGACAGCCACACCCGCATCCCGCCGACGGGGAAGCCCGTAAGGAACAGATACGCCAACAAAAGAAGGTGCACCGACACTTTCCTCCCATCGTAGGGCACGGTAAGTTTCTTTAAAACGCCGACAAGGCCAGAAAGAATCAAGCCGATATGCAATCCGGAAATGGACAAAATATGTAAAATGTTTAAGGTGCGAAAATCTTCGAGCCCCTCCCAATCGGCATCGTTTCCGAACAACATGGCGGAAAGAAGTTTCGCCTCTTTCGGTCGGAAATATTGGTTCATCCTCCCATTTCCCATCTTTCGAAATCGACCGCGAAAGGCGTACATTTTTTCCAAAACCGTTCCCTTTCCAGGACGGATCGTTTCCTTTGTCGGGCGAACAGTTGCGTCGATTCCGTGGGCAAGTGCGTAGTATCGACCGTCGAAATCGCCTGGATTTCTCGGCGTTTCCTCTCTCATGCGCTGCCCGCGAACGGCCATGGTCGTTCCCTCCGCCGGTTGCCTTTGAGAAAAGACCCGCACTTTTTTGAAAAGACCTGCGCGCAAATCGTAATACTGCTCCTTTGAGACGATCACCACGCCTTCGACCGCCACCCGATTCGGTTGCTCATTCGCGGAGAAAAAAGTAGACGACGCCGCACAAAAGATGGCAAGAACCGCCAAGGGATACAGGACGTAGGATTTTTTCTTCCATAGAAGTACCGCGACAGATACGAGCAGAACAATCGGCACCACCAAAGCGGAGGGCACGCGCCCCGCCATATACGTTCCCGCGCCCATACAGAGGCATAGGATAAACCACGGCTGTTTCATCGTCACCTTCTCTCGGAAAATCACAAGATATGTTAAAATAACGGTAGACTCCATAAAAACAAAAAGGAGGCATCTATGGCCCACTATAAAAACGAACCTTATCGTAAATCCATGACCTTCACCGTACCCGACACCGTAAAGAGCAAAGGCTTTAATTACTTTCTCTTGGACGAAAGCATCGTCGCGCCTCCGGTGGACGGTTACACGACCGGCGATAAAATTTTCATCGACGGCAAAGCCATCGACTACAGCGTAGAAGACGGCCGCATCCAGTGCAAAATGCCGTCCGTCGAAAGCGGGAAAGAGGTGGAGCTGACCATCGATTGGCCCCGCCGCCTACAAAATATGCAAAACAACATCGCCCGCATACTCTTCACCGACGCTTTGAAAAAGCTGCTCCACGCAAACGTCTTATCCGGTTCCACAGAAGAAACGTGCTTCCTCGTCGCGGACGCGGCGGATATCGGATTCGTCTCTCTGGAAAAAATAGAGAACTATGTCAATCATCTTATCGAATCCAATCTTCCAATTCAAGAAGAAAAGAACGCGGTGACCATTCCCACCGTCGAAACGCCCCACAGCATCGGTCCCTTACTGAAAAATACCGGCGAAGTGGCCCTCTTTGCCATTCAAAAAATAGAGAAAGAGGAAGAGGGACTCAAACTCACCTTCGTCTGTGGCAAGGCCGCCTTGGACGATTACAGAAATCACCGTTATCTTACGAAGAATCTGTCCATGTACCTAAAAGAAAACACGACACAAGGTATTTGGCAGGCGGTAAAAAAACTTCACGGAAAAATCGAGGAACAAAAGAAAAAAATCGACGCCCTAGAAGAAGCCGCCGGTCTGGAACAAGTACAAAAGTTTATGGCCAAGCGCCGTACCGTCGACGGAATTGGCTATATTTACACCACCTTGGAAAATATTCATTTCAAAAGCTTTAAACACCTGTCCAATGCGATCCAAAAAAAGGCAAAGACCGTGCAAATTTACGGCATCCCCAACGGCAACGAAGCCCAAATTCACGTACTGCGAAGCGCCGATGTGCCCGTAGATTTAAAAGAGATCTTGGACACCATGGCCGACGATGTTCACGGAACGGGCAATATGTACCACGTACAGGCCAATGTGCCCCGCATTCGAATGGGGCAAATCATGGAAAGTTTTTTAATCGCTATACAAAAGAAATTAGCCTAACAGCAAAACCCCGGTCACGCCGGGGTTTTCAAATGCACAACGAAACGAACCTTATCCCGCTCCTGTCGCATACTCTTTTTATTTCTTTCTCAACAAATATTTCAACAAGCGCCGAATAAGGCCGATACAAGGAAACCGACGATGCCGAACAAGCTGCTAAAAACAAAGGGGGTGGCTGCTATTGAAAAGCTCCTTTCCTCTCTTAGAAATTCGATTCTTGCCATGTTTCATACATGGGGATGCCTTTGTCTTTTAAGAATTTCTTCCGTTACTCTCCGTTCGGGTTTCAACGAAATATTCCTTTTCTACACTTGAAACCGCTCCGGCGTAAGATACAACAAACCTTGCGCAAAGGCGGTTCTCTTAGAACCGATTCACCGGTGTCTGCTATATACGATATAGCACTTTGTCCGCTCCACTGGCAACGCCCGGTTTCTTTTCGATCCAATTCTTCTCTCAGCCTTTTCCAGTTTGTTTTCAAACATCCATCCGAGCCCCTCTTCCGCGAAAAGCCCCCGGAAATTCCGAGGGCTTTCCTGTTATGCGTCAGTTTCTACAATTTCCACACCGGTGGCGGTAATGTGCAAAATTCGAATATCCCACGTGGCGTCCAGGGGTTCGGAAATTTTCTCCCAATCCCTTTTTACCGCTTCCAAATCCGCAGATTTTTCCGTCACAAACAAAAGGGTCGGCCCCGCGCCGCTGATAATCACCCTTCCCCGATGGCGCTGCTCTAGGGTTTTCATGGTATCGTAGCCGGCGATCAGTTCGCTGCGATAAGGCTCGTGGATTTTGTCTTCCAAGCCAAAGAAAAGAGCTTCCGTATCGGCGTGTTCCAGGCCGTGGATCAAAAATCCCATGTGCCCGATGTTGGATACTGCATCGGCATAGGATAGAGCTTCCGGCAAGGCCGCCCGCGCCTCGGCCGTGGACAAATCAAAATCGGGGAAGGCCGCGACGGTTGCGAAGTGATCGACAGGGGCGATCTTTCTGTAGGTAACTCCGTCCTCCGTCGGCAAACTGATGACGCAACCGCCCAAAAGAGCCGGCGCCACGTTGTCCGGGTGTCCTTCGAAATCCGACGCCATTTTCAGAATCTCGTCCTTTGTAAACGGCTCGCCCAATAAGATATTGGCCCCCACCATGCCGCCGACGATACAGGTGGCGCTGCTTCCCAAACCGCGGGCAATGGGTATATCCGCATCCACGCGATAGGTAAAGGCATTCATGGACGCGCCGGCTGCATCAAAAACGACTTTCGCCGCCTCGTAAATCATGCTCCCTCGATCACAATCCTCCCCGTCCATAGTAAAAGTAAAGGTATTGTACAAATCCAGAGCCAAGCCGATCACGTCGAATCCCGGCCCCATATTCGCCGTCGTCGCCGGCACGCGCAATTTAATCATGAAAACCCTCCTTTACCACTTCTCTCATTTCATCGACCGAAATGCTCTCTGTAAAGCGCTCGGGCAAATCGAACACTTCCATTAAAGAGCGCGGCACGAAAACGCCACTGGCCTCGTGAATCTTACGAAGTAACTCCACGTCTCCTTCGCCGCAAACTCCGATGGCTTCGGCCACCGTGTCCGGGAATTTATAGGGGCTCGCCGTGGCCATCAACAGCACGTGATGAGCCGAGGCGTATTTTTTGGCTCCGTCATAGGCCACCGCCGTATGGGGATCCATTAAGTAGTCGTAACGGTCGAAAACTTCTTTGATCCGCGCCTGCGCTTCCGCATCCGTAGACCAATAGCCCACGAGTTTGGATCGGTGAATAAAGTCCATGGGAATGTCGAAACGCCCCGTAGCGTTCAGAGATACCATCTTCTCCCGCACCTTGTGGTCTTTTTTCAAAACCAGATGTAGATAGCGTTCGATATTGCTTGCCACGAGAATGTCCATGGACGGCGACGTCGTCTTGTAAAAATCGCGATTTCTGTCGTATACGCCCGTAGTAATAAAGTCTGTTAAGACGTGGTTTCTGTTCGACGCGCAAATAAATCGTCCCACGGGCAAACCCATTTCTTTCGCATACATGGCGGCCAAAATATTGCCGAAATTGCCCGTAGGCACGCAAATGTCAATGGCTTCCCCCATGGCGACGGTATTTCTTCGAACCAACGCCAAGTAAGAGTACAAATAATACACCACTTGGGGAATCAGGCGGCCGATATTGATGGAATTGGCCGAGGAAAATTCAATACCCGACCGGCGAGAGGCCTCTCGCAATTCCTCGTCGCCAAAAATTTCTTTTACCGTCCGTTGGGCATCGTCGAAATTGCCTTCGATACCATAGACGTAAACATTCTTCCCCTTTTGCGTGGACATTTGTCTACGCTGCATGGCAC
>JAEXBU010000070.1 GCA_023393815.1 Bacillota bacterium
GCATCGAAGAGCCGATTTCTGTCTCCGGCTCGTAAGGTGCGGGGATCGATCAGGACGCGGTCTCTCGCGATGCGGGCGATAATGGGTATCCGCCACCGTCGAAGGGCTTCTTCGATTTCTGCGGCGCTTTTTTCGGGATGGACGAGGGATGTGACATAGGTGTTCAGGTACTCGCCGGGACAGGAACCGCCGCCCACTTGACTGTGGTCCGGCTGCACGGTGGCGTCGTAGCCCAAGTGCGTTAAGTCTTCGGCCAGTGCTTGCGCTTCGGCCTTTATGGCTTCGGCAGGCTTTGTAATCATGGCGAGGACGGGGATTTCTTTTCGCGCTGCCTGCGGATTGCGGTAGCTTTCCAAAGTGGCCTCGAGAGCGGCAAAACTCATTTTGTCCATACGCACCACCCGCGCCAAGGGATGACGCTTCATGCGGTCAATGTATTTCTTTTTTCCGATGACGATGCCCGCTTGAGGGCCGCCCAAAAGTTTGTCTCCGCTAAAGAGAACCAAGTCCGCGCCGGATTGCAAGGCGCCGATGACCGTGGGCTCGGTGATGCCTACGTCGGATAAATCGTGCATCAGGCCGCTTCCTAAATCGTAAACAAAGGGCAAATTCCGTTTGTGGGCGATGGATTTGAGTGTTTCCGCATCCACTTCTTCGGTAAAGCCCACGATTTTAAAATTGCTTCGGTGAACCTTTACGATCATTTGGGCGTCCTCGACGTCGGCCGCTCGCTCGTAGTCGTAGGCGTGTACTTTGTTGGTGGTGCCGATTTCCATAAGTCGGGCTCCGGACAGTTCGATAATTTCCGGCACCCGGAAGGAACCACCGATTTCCACCAGTTCTCCGCGGCTCACCACCACGCCGCCGCCGTCGGTTAAGGCACTAATGGCGAGGAGAACCGCCGAGGCGTTGTTGTTCACCACCATGGCGTCTTCCGCACCGGTGATGTCTTTTAAGAGCTTTTGCAGGATGCTGTGGCGGCTGCCTCGCTTGCCCGCGTCGATGTCGTATTCCAAATTGGCGTAGGAAGCCGTGAGTTGTTCGACATTTTGAATGGCGCGTTCGCTTAACAGAGAACGGCCCAAATTTGTATGCAAAATGACGCCGGTTGCGTTAATCACCGGGCGCAACGTCGGCGTCATTTGCCGCATAATTTGATTGTCGATGCGCCGGTGGATTTCCTCCATGGAAGCCAGAGCCGCGCAGCGGGTTTCGTCATCCGCGGCTTTTATGTCTTCGCGAATGGCATTCAAGGCGCTTCTTACCGCGTTTTTCAATGCCACAGGGTCTTTATTCGACGTCTTTAAACTCTCCAACACGTCGTTCACCTGCGGCAGACGCCGCAAGTATTTCGATTTTTCTTTCATAGTTAAGTTCATGGATTACTCCGCCTTTTCATGGATGTATTGTTTAAACTCCTGTGCCGGAAGGGACAGGGCCGTGTTCTTGTTCCATACCATATAAAAATCCCGCGTCATGTGCAACTCTTTAATTTTAAAGATCAGATAATTGCGCGCTTCATAATTTTCGTAAGCCGAGATCTTTGAAATGACGGAAATTCCCAGGCCGTACTCCACGCATTTTTTAATAGATTCGATGTGGGTCAAAAGGGCGCTCATGCCCCATTGCGTGGAAGAGTAACCCAGTTTTTCCACTTCCTTTTCAAATTGTCGGCGGGTGGCGGACCCTTCTTCCCGCCAAATAAAGTTTTCGCCGATAATTTCCTTAATACTCAACGAAGTATCCCGGCGATGCATGGCCAAGTACTTTTCGTTTTTCGGGCAGATCAACACCAAGGGGTCGGTAAGCACCTTTTCCGAACCCAGAGCCGCGTTGGGTTTTTTTCCCAAAAAGCCCAAGTCCCCCTGCCCGGCCAAAAGGTTGTTTTCGACCATGTCGCTGTCCGATTGATCGATAAAAAAGCGCACGAAAGGGTGTTTGTCGCGAAATTCGATTAAGTGTTGAGGAAGCCACGATTCCCCGATCACCGACGAGACTTGCATGGACAACACCCCAGCCACGTCTTCCCGTACCTCTTTTCGCACTTCCCGAAGGGCTTCGTCCCGGGTATTAATAAGATCCACGGCGTAGCTGTAGAGCTTTTTGCCCTCTTCCGTTAAAATCGCCTCGCCCCGATTGCGATTGATTAAGATCACGCCCAATTCTTTTTCCAAGCTGATCACGTGAGCACTAATGGTGGGCTGAGTTAGAAAAGCTGCATCTGCCGCGCGGGAAAAACTTTTGTATTTCACCACATTGACAAAAGCGCTGATTTGTTTAAAGTCCATAAATTCCTCCTGAAGTCGAATCGTCCGCCATCGTTTACTCCTCATAGAATAGAAGATTATAATAAGTTTAAAAATTTATCTATGAAGGTATTTTATCACAGATTGGAAATTATAGCGCACTATCGTTATTTCGTATAGTGTACGCAAGTCTATAAAAAAAGCCTTTCACGTGAAAGAAAAAACGATAAAGGAAAACGGCGACGGGGAACGCATTGTCGGGCGATAGGGGGAAAATACGAGGAAAGCGAAAGAGTATTTTCCTTTCGCTTGGAAAGAGCCATGTCGTCGAACAAAGAAAATAGCTGAAAAGTAGCGGTTTGACCTCTTTTTTTATACTTGCTATAATCGACGTGAAATCGGGAAAACGTCCCGATTCTATCGCAATGCATTGAGAAGAGGCTTGAGAAAGTCCCGGAGAACAGAAGGAGGCACTTATGTCTATTACCAAAGAAACAGCTATGCAACACAAAGACGATCCCGCAGTTACCTGCTGCCGCTTTGAAGCCGGTGAAACCATCGAACCCTCGAACTTGGAAGACCCGGCGATTTTTGCCGACTTGGAAGATTCCGGCTTGTTGGAAATCACCGACGCCACTTTAACCATCGGCGAAGTTTTGGGTGCGAAATTGACGGCAACCGTCGATTCTCTCACGCCATTGACGAAGGATTTGTTGGAAGATCTTCCGGAAGAGGATAGGGAAGAAGAAGTGGAAGAAGTCGAAGGTGCGGAACCCGTCGCGGAAGTCGTCCCCGTTGCGCAAGGAACCGCACCCGTCGTTACGGGTTATGCGACCTTAAAGATTGCCAAGGGCGAAAATATCGAAATATCCTTCCCGGTTTACGGTTGATTTGTTACCGGTTCAGGGTGTAATAGATTAAAACCGCGAGCTTATTTATTTACCTATAGATCCGGCTATAGAGAAAATGCGCGAACTATCGATAACCTAAATAGAGCGTCGAAGTTTATCGATCGAGTATTTTTCCGGGAAAATATTTATGAGTTAAATGGGATGAATTCATGTGTTGGAGGATCTCATAGGAAATAAAAGGAAAATGCGACTTCATTTTTCCTCTCTGAATCGCTTGCGAAGACGCAGTTTTTTAAACGAAATTTTCGCCATTTGTGTGATTTGACCTCCATTTTGCTTGTTGATATAATCGTAACAGAACGATGGGTTACCATGATTATGGTTTTCAAACACACAACGTTTAGGATGGAAATTGTTCGATCCGATATAGATGCAAGGGCCTTGCATCTCGAACAGTTCACAAAAGGAGGAAGAATATGTCTATTACCAAAGAAACGGCAATGCAGCACAAAGACGATCCTGCTGTAACCTGTTGCCGATTCGAAGCCGGTGAGGTAGTTGAGCCTTCTACGTTAGAAGACCCTGCTATCTTCCCCGACCTGGAAGACACCGGTTTGTTGGAAATCACCGATGAAACATTGACCATTGGCCAAGTTCTCGGTGCAAAATTGAAAGAAACCGTCGACTCCCTAACTCCCTTAACCAAGGATCTCGTAGAAGATCTTCCGGAACAAGGATTAGGCGAAGAAGAAAAAGAAGAAGCCGAAGCGCCTGTTGTCGCTGCTCCGGTTGCACAAGCACCGGTCGCTGCACCGTCCGTTGGCGGGTACGCAACTATTAAGATCGCGAAGGGCGAAAACATCGAAGTTACATTCCCCGTCATCGCGGGCGCTGCCCAAGCACCGGTCGCTGCCGAACAAGTAGCGCAAGCCGTCGCCGGCGAAGCAGCCGCAAAAGATGAAATTGTCGAAGGGGCAACCCACGAAATTCGTCACCTGAGAAAAGACTATTACACCATCGAAAAAGTAGAAAGAGGTCCCGAAACCAAGATTGAAGGCACCACCCTCTACATTCGCGAAGGCATCGAACAAGAAGTAATCGATTCCCAAGAATTGGTGAAAGACTTCACGATCGATATCATTACGCCCGATCGTTATGACGAATATTCCGAAACCATCATGGACGTTCAACCGATCGCCACGAAAGAAGAAGGCGAATTAGGTTCCGGCGTTACCCGCGTTCTCGACGGCGTAATCTTAATGTTGACCGGTACCGACGAAGGCGGCGTACAAATCGGCGAATTCGGTTCTTCCGAAGGCGAAATGGACAGAAACATTATGTTCAACCGTCCCGGCAGCCCGGATATGGGTGAAACTTTCATCAAGTGTGAAGTTACCATTCAAGCCAAGACCAACATGGAACGTCGCGGGCCCATGGCCGCGCACCACGCAGCGGACCACATGACCGAAGAAATCCGCAACGCCTTAAAAGAATACGAAGCAACTCCGGTTCGAAGCGAAGAATTCTCTCACGTGAGAAAAGAAGGCCGCAAGAAAGTCCTATTAATTAAGGAAATCATGGGCCAAGGCGCTATGCACGACAACTTGTTGCTCCCTGTAGAACCCTGCGGATGGTTAGGCGGCAAGCCCAATGTTGACTTAGGGAACCTTCCGATCATGCTCTCGCCCCTCGAAGTACTCGACGGAGGTATTCACGCATTGACCTGTATCGGACCGGCATCCAAAGAAATGTCCAGACACTACTTCAGAGAACCGTTGGTACTCGAAGCATTGGCAGATGACGAAATCGACGTATTAGGCGTATTGCTTGTCGGATCGCCTCAAGCAAATACCGAAAAATTCTATGTATCGAAACGTCTCGGTATGATCGTCGAAGCCATCAATCCGGACGGCGTTATCATCACTACCGAAGGATTCGGCAACAACCACATCGACTTCGGTTCTCACCACGAACAAGTCGGTATGCGCGGCATCCCCGTTGTAGGTATGTCCTTCTGCGCAGTACAAGGCGCACTCGTTACCGGTAACCAATACATGGTCGCCATGGTCGACAACAACAAGTCCAGACAAGGGATCGAAAACGAAATTCTCGAAAACAACACCCTTTGTCAAGAAGACGCGATCCGCGCCCTGGCTATGTTGAAGAACCAAATGGCCGGCGAAGAAATTAAACCGGCGGAACGGAAATGGAATCCGAACGTTAAGTTGAACAACGTGGACTTAATTAAGGAACAAACCGGCCGTGAATTTGAATTGCTCGACAACGAAACCGTCTTGAAGATGAGCAAGAAACGTCGTGAAATCTACGAAAAGGACGAAGCAGGAGAAGACAAATAATCCATGGAAAAGCTTAGGTATATTTCAACGGAAACGTATTTGGAAGGTATTATCGTGCACTTGACCGACGTCGCGGTGACCATTGATTTCAAGGGCCGGATGGGTCAGCTGAAGGTGCCCCTTCGCTATATCATTTCCGACAATCCGCTACAAGAAGGAATGGAAGTCGGATTAATGATGACCATTCCCGAAGTCATTAACCCCGAGGTCAATGAAGGATACAAGCGAAATATCGAGCTTAGACGTGAAAGAGGTCTTCTGGACTGAGTTTCTTTAAGGAGGAAACAGAATGAAGCTTACAACCGTAAAAGGCTTGCAATCTGAAATTTTTGTTCCTATTACTCCGGATCCTGTTTGGGCGCCGGTAAAGAAGGAATTAAAAGATATGCGAGTCGCTATTGCGAGTGCTGCGGGCATTCACTTAAAAACCCAAGAGCGTTTCAACCTGGCAGGTGACACGACCTACCGTGAAATCCCCGGCGACGCAACCGACGACGAGTTGATGGTATCCCACGGCGGGTACGACAACTCCGACGTTAACAAAGACATTAACTGTATGTTCCCCATCGACCGTTTGAGAGAACTTGCCGATGAAGGATTCATCAAAGAAGTAGCGCCTTTCCACTACGGATTCATGGGCGGTGGTGGCGACCAAGACGCCTTCACCAACAGAACCGGCCCGGAAATTGCAAAGAAATTAAATGAGGAAAACGTCGACGCCGTTATCCTCACCGGTGGCTGAGGGACCTGTCACCGCACCGCGACTATTGTTCAACGTGCGATAGAGGAATCGGGTATTCCTACCATCTTGATCGCTGCATTACCTCCGGTCGTCCGTCAAAACGGATCGCCGCGTGCCGTTGCTCCTCGTGTACCGATGGGCGCCAACGCCGGTGAACCGAACAACGTTGAAATGCAACATGGCATTTTGAAAGCGACCTTAGAAGAACTCGTGAAGATTCCCAGCGCAGGTAAGATCGTTCCCCTGCCTTTCGAATATATCGCTCACGTATAAAAGAAATGATAGTAGGGGGATAATATGGAAGATATTCAAAAACGTCGTTTGGTCATCCGCGCGTTTCACGTCACCGATGTACAGTTTGGCGAGAAGCCGTCTTTTGCTCAGGGCGTACTGACCGTACCCGAAGAAACCCACAATCAAAGCGATTTGGTTGTGAAGAGCACGGTATCCATTTTGAAACCGCACGAACACGATGTGGAAGTAAACAGTATTATGGATATTATCCCCATGTCTACAAAAGTACTAGGCAGACTCGGTGAAGGGGTCACGCACACTTTCACCGGCTGCTACGTACTACTTACCGGTGTCGACGAAGACGGCCGCCAAATCGGGGAATTCGGATCCAGCGAAGGAAACTTACAGGAACAACTTTACCTTGGCAGACGAGGCACCCCCGGGGACGACGATTTCATTATTCATATCGACGTTCTGGTGAAGGGGGGACAACCCTTTAGCCGTGAGTTGGCCAATGCAGCCTTCCAAGTCGCCGAGGACTACATTGCAAAGATTCGTAGAATAATGAAGGATTTAAACGGAGGTAAAGCCGACGAGTCTCATGATTACTACGATGTCGAGCGCAAGGAGGGATTGAAGGTCGTACTCTTAAAACAAGTGGCCGGTCAAGGCGCCATGTACGACAATATGATCTTCCCCTCGGAACCCTCCGGGTTTGACGGGCTGTCAGTAATCGACATGTACAATATGCCCGTGTACTTGACGCCAAACGAATATCGTGACGGCGCCATTCGTGCACTGGTCTAGAATGAAATAAATAAGGGAAGCCGGGGTCTTTGTAGATTCTTTGTCGGACATATGGTATGATACCTGCAGGGGAAACCTCGGTTTTTATCCTTATTAAATGGAAAACATAATCCTTTGGGAGCAGTTAGGTGTCTGGTGTGCCTCGCGGTCTTCAAAACCGTTGTGAGAAGTTCGAAGCTTCTTAGGTGGGTTCGATTCCCACATGTTCCCGCCATTAATTATGATTTAATGGCAAGAGGGCTTATGGACAAGTTGGGAAAATGTTTTTATATGTAAGGGAGGAAGAAAAAGTGAAATTTTCTAGAAGTATCCACGCCGTAGACTCTCACACTGCAGGCGAAGCTACTCGCGTCGTCATCGGTGGCATCCCCAACATCCCGGGGAAGACCATGCCCGAAAAGAAAGAATACTTGGAAAAGAACCTCGACTATTTACGTACGGCCATTATGCTCGAACCTCGCGGACATAACGATATGTTCGGTTCGATCCTTACACAACCTACCACCGACGAAGCGGATTTCGGTATTATTTTCATGGACGGCGGCGGTTATTTGAACATGTGTGGTCACGGCACCATCGGCGCGATGTCCGTTGCAGTAGAAACCGGCATCGTTCCCGTCGAAGAACCCATTACGAAAGTCGTTCAAGAAGCTCCGGCCGGCATCGTCCGCGGGGAAGTCGAAGTAGAAGACGGACACGCCAAGAAAGTTACGTTCACCAACGTACCTGCTTTCCTGTATAAAGAGAATCAAGAAGTCGAACTTCCCGGTTACGGCAAGATCAAGTTCGACATCTCCTTCGGCGGCAGCTTCTTTGCCATTGTAAAAGTCGATCAAATCGGCGTTACCATTGAACCGAAGAACGCACAAATCCTGAATAAATTAGGGATGCAACTTCGCGACATCATCAACGAAGAAATCGAAGTACAACACCCCGAACTTCCGCACATTCACACCGTCGACTTAATCGAATGGTGGTCCGAAACCGATAATCCGGAAGCAACCTTGAAAAACTGCGTCGTCTTCGGCCAAGGTCAAGTCGACCGCTCGCCCTGCGGTACCGGTACCAGTGCAAAGATGGCTACCTTGTATGCACGCGGCGAATTAAAGAAAGACGAAGAATTTGTTTATGAATCCATCTTAGGAACCTTATTCTATGGCAAAGTCGTCGACGAAACCAAAGTAGGTGATCTCGATGCCGTCATTCCGCAAGTTTCTGGTTCCGCATGGATCACCGGATTCAACCACTTCGTCATCGACGAAACCGACCCAGTGAAATACGGGTTTGTCCTCGGATAGGCTGCCAGATAGATAGGAGTAATCAATGATTGTTAAATTACTATTAGGAATACTGGGCGTTCTCACCCTTTACTTCCTGTTCTTCTTCGTAAAAGATGTCGCAGGCAACAAAGAAGCCATGGCACAAGAAAAAGCCAGCTGGGTTACGTCCGGCTTAATCGGCGCCTTCGTCAACTTCTTCGATACGTTGGGTATCGGAAGTTTCGCACCCTGTACGGCACTTTTGGATTTCTTTAAACAACTAGACCACGACCGTTTACTTCCCGGAACCTTAAACGTATCCTGTACCATTCCCGTTTTGACGGAAGCATTTATCTTCATTCAATCCGTAGAAGTTGAATCCATCACCCTGTTCAGCATGGTTGCTGCAGCGGTCGTCGGCTCCTTCGTCGGATCCAGAACCGTATCCAAGCTTCCCGAAAGCAAAGTTCAATTGTACATGGGTGTTGCCTTATTGATTACGGCAGCCCTAATGCTCTTAAGACAATTCGGCGCATTGGACGCTCTCGGCAGCGGAAATGAAGCCATTGGCCTCTCCGGCGTCGCCTTAGTTGTCGCCGTCGTCGTCAACTTCTTCTTAGGCGCTCTTATGACCATCGGCGTCGGCTTATACGCTCCCTGTATGGCCCTCGTCTATATGCTCGGCTTGAACCCCTTGGTTGCATTCCCGATCATGATGGCATCCTGCGCAGGCTTAATGCCCGTCGCCAGTGCCGAATTTATTAAAGCGGGCGCTTACGCTCGTAAAGCCAGCGTCGCCATTACCGTTGGCGGTATCATCGGCGTAATCATTGCTGCAAAATTCGTTACCGGGCTTCCCATGAACGTATTGACCATCATCATTACCATTGTCGTAATCTACACGGCCATTACCTACATCAGAAAGTCCAGAAAGAGCGCGGCAGCATAAAACCGACGCGAAAGGCAGGTCTTCGGGCCTGTCTTTTTTTGTGCCATTAAAAGACAGGCCTCTTCACCCATTCGCGTATGTGGGAAGATCTCTTTTGCAAAATAGCCTGCTTGTGCGAAGGATTTGGCGAAGAAGTGAGCGGGGACGAAGATTCCGGGTTTGCCGTCGGGAGGGCGGCGCGGCCATCGTCAGTACGGCGTGGATAGAGTCGGAAATTGTTTGAAAAAATGTAGTGCAGGACAATCGACGGATTCGATGCGGAGAAAATTTTGAACAGATTGTGTGAAAGGTACAGGAGAAAGCGAAAAAAATAGCTATTTGCTCCACTTTTTTAAATTTCCTATTGTCATTTGCCGAAAGAGAAGTATAATAAAGGAGTAACAAAGTAGAAAAGTCTTTGACTTTTGAGGGCTTTCGCTTTGAATTTTAGTTTAGGAGGGAAATCTATGACTACATTTCTCATCGGTCTTGCGATTTTAATTATCGGCGGTTTCGCATATGGCCGTTTTGCAGAGAAAGTGTTCCAACCGGACGATAGAGAGACGCCCGCTATTAAAAATCAAGACGGCGTGGACTACGTTCCCATGGACAAAAAGAAAAATGCACTGATTGAATTATTAAATATTGCCGGTACGGGACCGATTTTAGGGCCCATCCAAGGGATTCTGTTTGGACCCTTAGCCTTTATTCTTATTCCCGTCGGTTGTGTTCTCGGCGGTGCCGTACACGACTACATGAGCGGGATGATCTCCATTCGTTCCGGCGGGGATCAAATGCCCGCGTTGATTCGACGCAATCTGGGCGGCAAGGTGTACTCGATCTATAATATCTTTGTTATTATTCTTATGGTTTTGGTCGGTGCCGTGTTCATCTACACCCCCGGGGACTTAATCGTTGCCAACGTGCTGCATCAAGAAACCATTGCTACGAACCCGGTTGTATGGATCGTTTACGCTTGCATTTTCGCCTATTACATTTTGGCGACCTTGTTCCCTATCGATAAAATCATCGGCCGCGTCTATCCGATTTTCGGCGGCGTGTTGCTCCTGTCTGCCGTAGGGATTTTCTTCGGCCTGTTTATGAAGGGATACCAACTGGACAACCTGTCTATGAGCAACATCATGGGCGTGCATCCGCAAGGAACGCCGATTCTTCCCGTCTTCTTCGTTACCGTAGCATGCGGGATCGTATCGGGTTTCCACTCTACGCAAGCAACCTTAATCGGCCGCTCCGTGAAGAGTGAAAAAGAAGGACGCTTCGTCTTCTACGATATGATGATTTTGGAAGGCTTTATCGCCATGATTTGGGCCGCTGCAGCGATGGGCATTTACAACAAGGGCATTGACGCCGCTTTAGTCGGAAAGCCCGCCGTCATTGGCCTGGTAGCCAACGATATGCTCGGTAAGATCGGCGGATTGATCGCCATCATCGGCATCATCGTACTCCCGATCACCTCCGGGGATACGGCTCTGCGTTCCGCACGACTCATGATCGCCGATCACTTGCACATTCCGCAAAAATCCATGAAGAGCCGTGTGAGCCTTTCCCTCGGTATGTTTGTCGGCGTGCTCGTGATTTTGATCTTTGCGAAATTGAGCCCCAACGGATTTAACGTGCTGTGGCAATACTTTGCTTGGGCCAACCAAACCATCGCCGTCTTCGCCTTTGCCATGATTTCCATTTATCTGCAACGGCATGGCAGACAATACGTGGTTTCTTTGATCCCCGGTATGTTCTACGTGTATATTATTATGTCCTACATTTTGGGCGATGCCATCGGCTTCCACCTGCCTTACATGGTCGCCAACGTCATCGGCGTTGTCGTCGCACTCGTCTACGGCTATGTGGTCTTTAAAGAAGGCAACAAACAAAAGGATGTTATTAACGCGTAAGTTCTAAAAACCTTGAAAGAGCATGGATGTGTCCGTGCTCTTTTTTGTTGCACTTGACAATGGAAGAGGCAAAATCACAACTTGCGAGGATAACGACTACGAAAGGGAAGTGCATAAACCCCAACCGCTCGCATGGAAATACGATGTTGGGGTTTGTGCAGCATTTCGTTTATTTTTTCAAATCTCAGGTGGCGCTACAAGAGCGAAGCCTCCTTTGTATAGGAACATTCGAATTGATAAGGGAAGCGGTTGTTACTTGCATTCCCTATAATAATTGTATCCGAGTTGTAAATCGAGAGGCGGCCAATATTC
>JAEXBU010000099.1 GCA_023393815.1 Bacillota bacterium
ATTTCAGGAAATCCATGGGGTAAAAAGGAAGGCACAGGGGTATAATGAGATAGAGGAGGCACAGAAGATGGAAAAGAAAATTTTAAAAATCGAAGGCATGAGCTGCAACCATTGTGTCGGCCGCGTCGATAAAGCATTAAATGAATTGGACGGTGTCAAGGCGTCGGTAACCTTGGATCCCCAAGAAGCCGTCGTGGAAGGGGAAAACCTGGACAGTGCCTTATTGAAAAAGACGGTAGAAGAAGCAGGCTATACGGTCACAGCGGTTGAGTAGAAGAAAGCGCCGTCGGCGCTTTTTTCTGTTAGGAGGTATTGTGGCAGAATTTACATTTGAAATCGTGGAACATTTGGGTGTCTTGTCCACAGCGCCCAACGGATGGAGCAAGGAGCTAAATCGCGTATCCTACAACGGCGCCGATCCGAAATTTGACCTTCGGTCATGGAGCGAAGATCACACGAAAATGAGCAAAGGTATAACCTTATCGGTGGATGAATTTGAAACCCTTCGAGAATTAATCAAGTAAGAGGAGAACGATGTGGCAAGATTAGGAATTATCGGCGCGGGACACGTCGGCGAAATCGTCGCCTACACGCGAGCTCTGCGCGGCGGATTGAATGAAATTGCATTGTATGACGTAAACGAAAAGCGATGCGACGGCGTGGTCAGCGACTTGGAAGATGCGACGCGCTTTTACCATCACAATATGCGCTTTATAGCGGGGAGTCTTCGGGATGTGGCGGAGAGCGACGTCATTGTAGTCTGCTCCGGTCGCATTCCGGAAGACGCGCAACGGCGGAAAGAATACGAAAACAACCATGCCGACGTAAAGGATTATATTCCCAAGATTATGGCGGCAGGATTTAAAGGGATCTTTGTCGTGGTCACCAATCCCTGTGACGCGATTGCTTACGGCGTGTGGAAGTATTCAGGCATGGATGCTTCGCGCGTTATCGGAAGCGGTACGGCCTTGGATACGGAACGCAGCCGTACCATTCTCGCCCGTCTGTTCGGCGTAAGCCCGGAAAATGTCGAAAGCATGATGCTCGGCGAACACGGGGACAGCCAATTTTTGCCTTATTCCCAAGTGCGCATTAACCACACCCCCTTGGATCGCTATTTAAGGGAACATAGCTTGACTATGGATAAAGATGACGTGGAAAACTCCGTGGTATATCGCGGTCACCGGGCGTTTTTCGGCAAAGGATCCACCCAATACGGCATCGCCAATACGGTAAATGCGATTGTGGATGCCATTGTTTACGACGAAAAGAAGATCTTGCAAGTTTCCGCTTTGCATCGAGGCGAATATGGCATCGACGACGTCTACGTATCCACCCCTTGCGTCATCGGAAAAGAGGGTATCGAGGAAGTGATTGAGCTGGATTTAACCGACGCGGAGTTGAAGAAGTACCGAGACAGCGCCGAGGTGATTCGCAGCTACCAAGAAGCCGATGAATAGTTTGCGGAAGAGATTGCACCGTTTTTCGGCCAATCACTACGGATGGGACGAGCTGAATACTCTGCTGTTCGTCGCTTCTCTCCTCCTTCGCCTGACGGGTCGCTATGAGGGAAAAGCCTATTGGTCCCAAGGGGCTCTCGTCCTTTTATTTTTGGTGATTTTTCGCGCCTTTTCCGGAGAGCGGGGCAAGCGTCGAAAGGAAAATGCGACGCTTCTTAACGCTTTGCGCCCGATGAAGCGCTCTTTGAGGCGAGTGAAAGACCTTAGGCACTACCGTTATGTGCACTGTCCATCGTGCAACAAAACCGCGCGCTTGCCTCGCGGGGTGGGCAAAGTGAAGATCACTTGTCCCTACTGTCATTTTGTCTATGAGCGCCGGGTATAGGGGCCAAGGGCGATAAATTCCGCGGGAAACTTCGATTTTTCACCCGAAACTGTAGATTTTAGTGCCCTTATGGTATAATGCTAAGGATATAAATTATGGAGGGATAAGGATGACAGAGATCAAAAAGCAAGAAAAGAATAAAGTGTATTTCGACTTGACGGTTCCCCACGAGGAAATCAAAGAAGCCGAGTTGAAAGTCTATAAACGCAACAAAAATTACTTTAACGTGCCCGGCTTCCGTAAAGGCCATGCGCCGAAGAAGATTATTGAACAATTCTACGGCGACGGCATTTTCTTTGAAGACGCTTTAAACGACGTGCTTCCCAAACACTACCAAGAGGCTTTGGAAGAATTGAAGCTCGACGTTATCGATCAACCGGAAATCGACATCGACGAAGAGCACTTCGACCGCGCCAAGGACGTAGTCGTAGCAGTCAGTGTAGAAGTGAAACCGGAAGTGATTTTAGGACAGTATAAGGGTCTCGAAATCGAAGCCGTTCCCACGGAAGTCGACGACGAAATGATTGAAAACGAAATAGACAAGCAACGTCACTTAAATGCTCGCCGCGTCAATATCGATGACCGCGCCGCCGAAGAAGGCGATAAGGTTAACATTGACTTTTCCGGCGAAGTGGACGGCGAAGCCTTTGAAGGCGGAAGTGCCAAAGATCAGGAACTGGAATTGGGCAGCGGCAGCTTTATCCCGGGCTTTGAAGAAGGGATTGTCGGCCACGAAGTCGGCGACGAATTTTCCATCGAAGTCCGCTTCCCGGAAGACTACTTTAACGACGAGTTAAAGGGAAAAGACGCCGTCTTCCACATTCACCTGAATGCCATCGCCGTAGAAGAATTACCGGAAGTAGACGACGAATTTATCAAAGATATTTCCGAATTCGATACGGTAGACGAATACAAGGCCGATCTGAAGAAACAAAAGACCGAAGAAGTGGAAGCCAATGCGAAGAATATTCGCATCAATCGCGTTCTGGATGCCGCCGCAGACAATGCTACGGTAGATGTGCCGGAAGTGATGGTCAACAACGCCATCGACGAACAAATTCGCAACATGGACAACAATATGCGCAGCCAAGGCATTCAACTGGAACAATACCTGCAAATGTTGGGACAGAGCATAGACGACTTTAAAAATTCGATGCGCCCCGATGCGGAACGCGAGGTATTAAAATCCCTGGTGCTCGAAGCGATCGTCGAAGCGGAAAACTTTGATATTACCGACGAGGATATGGAAACTTACGCCAGAGAGTTGTCCGAACGCTACTTTAAAGGCGACGAAGACAAGCAAGAAGAAATGGTGAAGACGATGATGGAATCCAATAAGGACGCCATGAAGTCGGATTTACAACGTAAGAAAGCTGTCGAACTTCTCGTGGACAGCGCGAAAGAAGTGGAAGGCTTAAATAAAGACGAAAAGGAAGAAGCATAAGAGGCTGCACGAGCCTCAAAAGGAGGCAATAGTATGGCACTGGTACCTATGGTCGTGGAACAAACTAATCGCGGCGAAAGAAGCTACGATATTTATTCCCGACTGTTAAAAGACCGGATTATCTTTTTAACCGGTGAAGTGAACGATCAAATGGCGGACTTAGTCGTCGCCCAATTGTTATTTTTAGAATCGGAAGATCCGGACAAGGATATTCAACTTTATATTAACTCGCCGGGCGGTTCGGTGAGCGCGGGCTTTGCCATTTACGACACGATGCAATACATCAAGCCCGACGTATCCACGATTTGCGTGGGACTTGCCGCATCCATGGGGGCATTTTTGCTCCTGGCCGGTGAAAAGGGTAAGCGCTACGCACTGCCCAACGCGGACATTATGATCCACCAACCTTTGGGCGGCGCGCAAGGTCAGGCATCGGATATTCAAATTCACGCGGAAAAAATCTTAAAGACCCGCAAGCAATTAAATACCATTATCGCCGAGAGAACGGGTCAAAGTTTGAAAAAAGTGGAAAAAGATACGGATCGGGATTTCTTTATGTCGGCGGAAGAAGCCAAAGCCTACGGCATTATCGACGATGTAATCGTCAAGCGTAAATAGATAGGAGCACCATGACGAACGAAATACAAGATCCGCGTTGCTCGTTTTGCGGCAAGTCCAAGGATCAGGTAAAGAAGCTGATCAAGGGACCCGACGCGTATATTTGCGACGAATGCGTTCACTTGTGTGAAGATATTTTAAGACAGGAATTGGCACCGAAAGAAGCCCCCGTCTTGGATCACTTGCCTACGCCGGTGGAAATTAAGGCGACTTTGGACGACTATGTCATTCGTCAGGAAAGCGCGAAGCGCGCCTTGGCTGTGGCCGTGTACAATCACTATAAGCGCATTCGCACACAGGAAGCGGGCGCGTCGGATGACAACGTGGAAATCCAAAAGAGCAATATTTTAATGGTGGGTCCTACCGGGAGCGGAAAGACGCTCTTGGCTCAAACCATGGCGCGGATTTTGGATGTACCCTTTGCTATCGCCGATGCTACATCTCTAACCGAGGCGGGCTACGTAGGCGAAGATGTAGAAAATATTATTCTGAAGTTGATCCAAGCGGCGGACTACGACATTGAAGCGGCGGAAAAAGGAATTATCTACGTAGATGAAATTGACAAGATCGCCCGTAAATCCGAAAATGTCTCCATAACCAGGGACGTGAGCGGAGAAGGCGTGCAACAGGCCCTTTTGAAACTTATCGAAGGCACCGAAGCCAACGTGCCGCCGCAAGGAGGAAGAAAGCACCCGAATCAGGAATTCATTCAAGTGGATACGTCCAATATTCTCTTTATCTTGGGCGGAGCCTTCGACTCTCTGGACAAGATTATCGAGGCCCGCTTGGGAAAAGGCGGCATCGGATTCGGTACGGAAATTAAGCGGAGCAAGCACGACGAGATCAACCTTTTGGAAGAATTGGAAGGGGAAGATCTCTTAAAGTACGGTTTGATCCCCGAATTTATCGGCCGACTTCCCGTGACCGTAACTTTGGAAGAGCTGGACAAGGACGCTCTGGTTCACATTTTGACGGAGCCGAAAAACGCCATTGTGAAACAATACAAAGCCCTCTTTGCCATGGACGGCGTGGAGCTCGTCTTCGAAGACGAAGCATTGGATGCCATCGCCGAAAAAGCTATTAAGAAGAAGTCCGGTGCCAGAGGACTTCGGGGCACCATTGAAGAAATCATGATGGATACCATGTTCGAAATTCCTTCCATGGACGGCGTTAAGCGCGTCGTCGTAACCAAGGCCAGCGTCGAAGGCGACGAGGCCCCCAGAATGGAAAAAGACGAGCCCTTAAAGAAGATCTCGTCCGATCAATAAGTGAAAGGCTCACAGAGGTGAGCCTTTTTATATAAGGAGAAACTATGGCAGTAAAAATGGAAAATGGAACTTTTCCCCTTTTAGCCCTAAGGGATTTGGTCATCCTACCCCACGTCATCACCCACTTCGACGCGGCGAGAAAATCGTCGGTGGCGGCCATCGAGCAGGCGGACGGATCCGACGGCTATCTGTTTGTCGTCACCCAGCGGGATCCCGAAGTGGAAGAGCCCGAGGAAGAAGACCTTTACAAGACGGGCACCCTTTGTAAGATCAATCAAATTCTGCGATTGCCCGGCGGCCTCGTGCGGGTATTGGTCAAAGGTGTGGTCCGCGGCGTGATCCAATCGGTGGACACCTCGGGAAAGTGGATGGAAGCGACGATCGCGCGTTACGAAGACGTCGAAGAAGTCATGGAAGCCGAGATGGAAGCCCTCTTGCGCCTTACCGAAGACGACCTGGACGAATACATCGAAAAAAACAATAAGATTTACCCGGGGCTCTTGGATTCGGTGATCAATTACGACACACCGGCGGCCTTTGCGGACACTGTGGCGGGCTACGTGAATATGAAGGCGGAAGATGCACAAAGCATATTGGACGCCTTGGACGTCAAGGAGCGACTTACACGTCTACACGGCATTCTCATGCGGGAAAACGAGCTATTAAGTATATCCAATGCCATCGACGACAAGGTGAAGCATGCGATTAACGAAAATCAAAAGGAGTTTTTCCTCAAAGAGCAAATGCGGGTCATTCAAAAAGAATTGACCGGCGAGGAGGAAGAAGAAGTGGCGGAGTATCGCCGTCGTTTAGAGGAAAAGGCTCTGCCCGATTACGTGCGGGAAAAAGCGGAAAAGGAACTGAAAAAACTGGAGCGCATGAACGTCGCATCGCCGGAATACGCCGGGCAAACCAACTATCTGGATTGGATTTTAGATTTGCCCTGGTGCGATGCGGCCGAGGAAGAGCACAGCCTGAAAGAAGCGCGCAAGATTTTAGACGATGCCCACTACGGCTTAAAGGATGTGAAAGAGCGGATTCTGGAATTTATCGCCCTAAGAGAAAAATCTCCCGACGCCAAGTCGCCGATCCTTTGCCTAGTGGGTCCGCCGGGAGTGGGAAAGACCAGCATTGCCGCCTCCGTTGCACAAGCTTTGAACAAGCCCTATGTGCGCATGAGTCTTGGCGGCATGACCGACGAAAACGAAATTCGCGGTCACCGAAGAACCTACGTGGGTGCCACTTGCGGGCGGGTCATTTCCCTTATGAAAGAGGCGAAGAAGAACAATCCTCTCTTCCTCTTAGACGAAATTGACAAAGTGGGAAACGACTACCGGGGCGATCCGGCCAGCGGACTTTTGGAAGTGCTGGATCCGGCGCAGAACAACACCTTTACGGATCGGTATTTGGAACTTCCCTTTGATCTGTCCAAAGTCTTTTTCATCACTACGGCCAACACCACCAAAACCATTCCCGCGCCTTTGTTGGACCGCATGGAAGTTATTTCCATCGGTGGCTATACTCCGGAAGAGAAAAAAGAGATAGCTAAACGCCATTTATGGCCGAAGCACTTAAGAGATGTAGGCTACGACGAAAGAGCCATTACTATCTCCGACAACGCCGTCGATACGATCATCGAAAATTACACGAAAGAAGCCGGCGTCCGTATGTTGGACAAGGAATTGGCAAAAATCGTGCGCAAGGTTAATCTGGAATTTTTGGAGACGGGAAAGACGAAAGCCCACATTACCAATCGCAATTTAAATAAATATTTAGGCGAGAAAAAAGCCTTGGATCAAGGTATCGAAGAGGAAAGCCTCGTGGGCTACGTCAACGGCCTGGCGTGGACGTCCGTAGGCGGCGTGATCCTGGGGATCGAAGTGAATATCGTTCCGGGAAAAGGGAAGATCCAGCTCACCGGCCAGTTGGGAAGTGTGATGAAAGAATCGGCCCAAGCGGCTCTCACCTACATTTGGAGTGTGGAAGACAAGCTGGGGCTTGCGAAAGATTTTAAGGAAACGCACGATATTCACATTCACGTTCCCGACGGGGCTACACCTAAAGACGGTCCCTCCGCTGGGATAGCCATGACGACGGCCCTGTACTCGGCCATGGCGAAAATCCCCGTAAACCGCCTGGTCGCCATGACCGGGGAAGTTACTCTGAGAGGTCGGGTGCTTCCCATCGGTGGACTCAAGGAAAAGTTGCTGGCAGCCCAACGGGGCGGTGTGAAGAC
>JAEXBU010000064.1 GCA_023393815.1 Bacillota bacterium
TCTGTCTCCCCAGGAAATCCCAAAAGAAAAGTGGATCGTATGGCTATGTTCGGGATGGTGCGGCGCAACTTGGTAATAAGGGATTCAATGGCGCTTCGGTTGGTCTTTCGATTCATCCGTTTCAAAATGGCATCGGATACGTGTTGGATGGGAATATCGATGTACGGAAGAACCTTCGGATTGGTCTTTATTTCTTCGATTAGATCGTCGCTGAAATGATCTGGGTAGCTGTAGAGGATACGCACCCAATGAAGGTCGTCTATCGATCGAAGGGATTTCAATAAATCTACAAGAGCATAGCGTTTATACAGATCGATGCCGTAGTCTGTAGTGTTTTGCCCTATGAGGATAATTTCCCGCGTTCCATTTGCCACTAAATGGCGGATCTCTTTTAAAATATTTTCCATGGAACGACTGCGATTATTCCCTTTCAGATAAGGAATAATACAGTAACTACAGCGATTGTTACAACCTTCCGAAATTTTGACGTATTCCGTGACGGATACGTCTTTTCGACGAGCCTCTTCAATATAGTCGTTATTTAAAGATGCCGTATAGATCGGTTTTTCATGACGTTCCGCCTGTAGTATGGCATCATTGATGGAACGAATATGTCCCGGACCCACGATACCGTCGGCTTCCGGGATCGCCTCCAAAAGTTCCTCCGGATAACGTTGGGCCAAGCAGCCGGCCAGTAAAAGGGTCTCCAACTTTCCCGACTTTTTTAGCTTGGCCAAGTCCAAGATGGTATCGATGGATTCTTCCTTTGCCGCGTCAATAAAACCACAAGTATTGACGACGATTATCTCGGCGTCGGTCACTTGGTCGGTGAATACGAAGCGATCTTCATCTAAGACGCCGCGCATTTGGCTCGAATCGATATCGTTTTTTGAACAACCTAAAGTAACGATGGACACCTGTTTCATATATTCTCCTGCTCTTCTTTTAATGCTTCAATTTGTTCTTTCGTCATTAATAATTTACGAGGTTTCGTTCCTTCGTGTGGACCGATTATTCCCATTTCTTCGATTTGATCCACAATGCGGGCCGCGCGTGAATAGCCTACCTTCAGTTTTCGCTGGATAAATGAAATGGAAGCTTGCTCTTGTGTTAGAACAATGTCGATAGCTTCATGCAAAAGGGGATCCTCGTCGGAAACAGAATTTTGGATCTTTTTTTCCATAGTATCCAACGCATCGTCGTCGTAATCCGTTTCTTCCGTATGATTTTTGACGAAAGAGAGAACGTCTTCTACTTCCTTGTCCGACACGAAAGCGCCTTGCAGACGCTTCGGCTTCGGAAAGCTCGAAGGATAAAAAAGCATATCCCCCTTCCCCAAAAGTTTTTCAGCACCGCTCATATCCAGAATCGTTCGGGAATCAATGGAAGAGGAGACGGAAAAGGCAATTCTCGATGGAATATTTGCTTTGATCGTCCCGGTGATTACATCCACCGACGGACGCTGTGTGGCGAGAATCAAATGAATTCCGGCTGCTCTGGCCATTTGTGCTAGACGGGTAATATAATCTTCCACTTCTTTGGCGGCTACCATCATCAAGTCGCTCAATTCGTCTACGACAATGACGATTTTAGGCATAGTATTTTCCCCGTCGATCCGCATTTTTTCGTTGTATCCGGTAATATCGCGTACGCCGGTTTCGGCAAAGGCCTTGTAGCGCTTCTCCATTTCATCCACGGACCAAGCTAAGGCAAAAGCCGCCTTCTTCGGATCGGTCACGACGGGAATCAGCAAATGGGGAATGCCGTTATAGATTCCAAGTTCTACGACCTTCGGGTCGATAAGAATCAAGCGAACATTTTCCGGGGAAGACTTGTACAAGATTCCCATTAAAATACTGTTGATGCACACGGACTTTCCTGAACCGGTAGCACCGGCGATCAAAAGATGAGGCATCTTGTCTATAGAGGAGACGATGGCGTTTCCGCTAATATCCTTACCTAAGGTCAGAGGAACGTTCGAATCCAAGGTTTCAAAGGCACTGCTCTCGATAATTTCACGTAAATTGACGCTGTCTTTTTCTTTATTGGGCACCTCGATGCCGATGGCGCTTTTCCCAGGGATCGGTGCTTCGATGCGGATACCGGGACTTGCCAAAGACAGACTCAAGTTATCGTGCAACGATACGATTTTAGAGATCTTTACCCCCGGAGAGGGTTCCAATTCATAGGAAGTGATGGTCGGCCCGCGGTTGATGGCACGAACGCGACAGTCTACGTGGAAATTATCCATGACTTCCTGAATAATAGCCGCATTTTTTCGAACGTCTTCCTCCCCTGCAGTCATGCTGGCCCTCGGTTTTTTTAATAGTTTTAGAGGCGGGAAATGGTAGATTGTTTCCGAAACTTGGGGTTGAACGTCTTTGGCAAAAGCCGCTTTATCCGTTTCCTTTAGGGAATCCGCACGTCTCGGCTTTTCTTTCGCGATAGGGCGGTAATCACGAATTTCAACAGGCGCCTCCGATGGCTCCGTTCTCTTTTCCGCAATAATTTCTTCAAAAACTTCTTGGCTGGATTGTACGAAAGGTTTCTTTATAGGCGTTTTAAGACCCGCCGGTTTCCGCCGCTTTGGGTCCTCCTTTTTCTCATCCGCTTCTTGCTTTTGATGGAAGGCTTCTTTTTTTCCTTGGAAAAATTGATGGAATTTTTCTCTCATTGCGACCCTTCTTTCCTTTGAAGGAAGGTGATAAATAAGAAACGAAAATATCAAAACAAGTAGTGTCCAGCTTCCTACGGTGCCTAAGAGCCCAACGACTAAGCGCGCAAAATTTTCTCCGATCAACCCCGGATCCACCGCAGCTCCCATAGAATGAATTCGATCGGCCCAGGTCATTGATGGCGTCTTGGGATCATAGACGTATAAAATTGCCATGAGAAAGACGGACAGAGCTAAACCCAGCGCCTTTAGTTTCACCTTTACATTCCAATCGGTAATGAAAAATAACCCAACAGCGAAAAGAAGGGCGCAAAAAAGCGATCCGACCTTTCCAAATAAAATACCGATCACCGACGACATAAATGTGCCAAAAATGCCCATCTGTTCGCTATAGAGACTTAATAAGGAAAGGACGGCCAGAATGGTAATGAATCCGCCGAGCATATACGCTTTCTGCTGATTTTGAGCGACCGTCTTTTTTTTCGTAGTTTTTCTTTTTTTAGGCAATGGAATCCTCATTTCGTCAAATATATGTTCGCATTTATTATAACATATTTCACGTGATTCCACCTAATTTTAACGAATACCTGTGTGACCAAAACCGCCGTCGCCTCGTTCCGTTTGCGATAAATCTTCGATAGTATTCACCGGGATCCAGCGGGCGGTTTCGTAGGTTGTAAAAATTAATTGGGCGATCCGCTCTCCATCTTCAATTGTTACGGATTCATTGGACAAATTGACTACAAGAATACCGAGTTCTCCGCGATAGTCGCTGTCGATGGTACCGATACCGTTAATGAGTGTGATGCCCTTGTTAAAGGAGAGACCGCTTCTCGCGCGAACCTGCCCTTCGATTCCTTTTGGAATTTCCAGGTAAAGGCCGGTGGGTACTTTTGCGCGTTCAAATGGCTTTAGGCGTATGGGCATGGATAGATTGGCTCGTAAATCCATGCCGCAGGATCCTTCCGTTTTGTATGCGGGAAGAGGATGCTTCGACTTATTTACTACTTTTACGTTCATAAGACCTCCCTTATGAAAAAAACCGCCGAAGCGGTTTTCCGATTTATTTATTCGTTTCTTTGTCTTCGTTTTTCTTTTCTTGCGTCGGATTGGGTCGTTCCGGTTTCGGCAAAAGAGCCTTTCTGGAAAGGCCGATTTTTCCGCGTTCCAGATTTATAACTTTTACCCTCACCTTGTCCCCTTCTTTAAGCACATCGTTGACCTTTGAAATGCGCTTGTGGTCGATATTTGAAATGTGGAGAAGGCCTTCTCTTCCCCATAAAATTTCGACGAATGCGCCGAAGTCGACTACTTTGGTGACCGTACCGACAAATATTTCGCCAACTTCCAAATCGTGAACGATGTCTTCGATGATCTTTTTGGCCACCAGAGCACCTTCGTCGTTGGAAATAATCGAGATGCGGCCATCGTCTTCGATTTCGATTTGTGCGCCGGTTTGTTCCGTGATCTTGTGAATGACCTTGCCTCCACTACCGATGAC
>JAEXBU010000101.1 GCA_023393815.1 Bacillota bacterium
CCTTTTCCGCACTGAGGTGATCCTATGAAAAACGTCATCGTCGGAACCGCCGGCCATGTGGACCACGGCAAAACCACCTTACTCAAAGCCATGACCGGCGTGGATTTAGATACTTTAAAAGAAGAAAAAAAGCGGGGCATTACCATTAACCCGGGTTACAGTACCCTAAAAAACGATCGCGATCTAGATATCGGCATTATCGACGTCCCAGGTCACGAAAAGTTCGTCCATAATATGCTTACGGGCATCGGCGGCGTGGATCTGGTTCTCCTTTTGGTTTCCGCCGAAGAAGGCATTATGCCCCAAACCCGAGAGCACTTTGAAATCGTCAAAGCCTTAGGCGTAAAAAAAGGCATCCTAGTCCTTACAAAAATCGATCTCGTGGACAAAGAACTCCTGCCCCTGATCGAAGAAGAAGTAAAGGACATGGTCAAAGGCAGCTTTTTGGAAGGCGCCCCCCTCTTTCCCGTCTCCGCCTACACCGGCGAAAACGTCGACGCCCTTACCGAAGCCATTTTGGATATGGCCGAAACCTGTGACGCACCCGAATGCGATAAGGCGTTGACGCGCCTTCCCGTCGACCGCGTCTTCTCCGTCGCAGGCCACGGCACGGTCATTACGGGCACCTTGATAGAAGGCGCCGTCGAAAAGGGCGATCCCCTTCTGCTTTACCCCGCGATGAAAGAAACCACCGTGCGCTCCATTCAAGTTCACTCCAAGGACGTAGCGGCCGCCTACGGCGGTCAACGGGTGGCGCTGAATGTAACCTTAAAAAAAGACGATATCGACATCGGCGACGTACTTGCACCGGCAGGTTCCCTTCCCGTGACGGAACAGGCGGATGTGGCCGTCACCCTTTTCGATTCTACGGAGCGGATCATGGAAAATTCCTCTCGCGTCCACATGAACTACGGCAGCGGCGAAACCATCGCCCGAATTATTCTCTTCGGCTCTGACGAACTGCATCCCGGAGAGAAAGGCTACGCGCAGCTCCGAATGGAATCACCTATTCCCCTGCGCACGGGGGATCCCTTCGTCCTACGTTTCTTCTCCCCCGTCGAAAGTATCGCCGGTGGGCAGGTCTTGGAAGTAAAGCCGAAACGCCATAAGCGAAAGGATCCGGCGGTAGTGGAACTCTTAAAACAGAAAGAAATGGCAGACGATACGACCCGCGTATCCCTCGCCCTGGCGGAAAATCGCTACCGTTACGAAACGGATGACGCCTTGGCCCTGCGTCTGGGCTTTACACAAAACCGCTGGCGTAAGGCCCTGGAGAAACTGCGAAAGGAAACTGTAGCCCTCCCCCTGACCGACGATATAACCATCCACAGAGACGTACTCGACGGCGTCTTTCAAAGCGCCCGAGACATTCTCGCCCGCTACCACGAGGACTTTCCTTTGGAAACGGGTATGCCGAAGCAGGCCTTTCGCCAACAGCTCATGGAGTCGGAACACACAAAGGACGAAAGACTCATCGAAGCCTTTATCCGCACCTTCTACGACCAAAAGCGCCTGGCGGATCATGGTATGCGCGTAGAGGAAACGGGCTTTACCGCCGTCCTCACAGAAGAACAGAAAAAACAGTGGACCTCGGCGGAAATCATCGCAAAACGCGGCGGCTTCGCAGGTGCCACGAAGGAAGACTTCAAGCGCATCGGAAAAAAATACGAGCAGATCGTAAAATTTATGACCGAAACCGGTACGCTCATCGCCTTACCTTCGGGCTACGTCCACAAAGACTATTGGGACGAAGCCGTGTCCATCGCCCTGCAGATGATCGAAGACGACGGCGAGCTGAAACTTGGAAACTTCCGCAACGCCCTGGATACCTCCAGGAAGTACGCCGTAGAACTTTTAGAGGAAATGGATAAAGAAAAAATTACCGTTTTTAAAGACGGAAAGCGCATCAAAGCCTAATGAGAAAAGACGCCCGCGCGGCGTCTTTTTCGTTACGTACCTTTTCTTCTACCACCGGGTATGCTCCGTGCCCTTCACAGAAGAACGCTACTTTTTATCTGCACGGAAAATGCCCACGATAAGACGACAAAAAAGGAGCCCGCTTTTCCTCAGACTCCTCCCGGCGGATGTTAAACCGCAAAAAACCGAGTAAGCCGACGGCCTACCCGGTTTCTATATTTTACTTGCGACCTTCTTTTCGAATCTTTAACTTCAACAGAGCCACGGCTTTTCGAGCGTCCGTCTCGTCTACATTGTTTTCGCCGACGACTTCCGTCTCGATGCCTTTTTCCGACTTATTAATGTCCACCAGCGTGTTCATATATTTGTTTTTTACAACAAAAGACGCTTGGGTTCCTTGGAAGGTGACGCCTACCGTGGGGATGCCACGCTTACCCAACTCTTCCCAGGTATTGGCAAAATCCACGTGCGAATTGCCCCACCCATCGGCAGACAAAATCACACCGTCGGTGCGCATACCTTCGATCCACGAGGCGGCGCGGGTGCCGACGAAGTACTTGTCTTCGTTATCTTGCGGTGTGCCGACGATGATTACACCTTGAAAGTCGATATCGGTGTCTTCACCTAAGGCTTCCACTAATGGATCCCGAAAATGGTGTAAACTGGTTTCTTTTGTCGAAGGACCTATACCCATCGTCTCCTCCTTCTTTGGTCGTGCCTTTCATTAAAGGGCATTTTCGTCGAATACACGGATTAAGGGACGTCCCATAGTTCTTAGGGCCGTATCCGTAGCGTGATGCACTTCCAAACCGGCCTTCGGTGCCGATGCCATAACCGTGTTGGTGCAGTCGGAGCAGTGACCGATCAAAACCGATTGGCAACCTTCTTTTTTGAATGCCAAAACGTGTTCCGCTTGACCCGGGCAGTTTCCGGGATCCTTACACTTGTAGGTACCGTTCTTTTGTTCTACGGCGTTTTTGCAAACCCGATAGTCGATAGGTTCTTGACCTAGGGATTGGGCAATTTCGTACAACCGTTCCTTTGCGGGACCGCAAGCACATTGAATAATGCCCATAGGACCTTTCGCCTTTTCGAAGGGTTCCGTCGCGGTCACGCCGCCGTACATCTTATAGACAGCATTTCCCTCTTTGTTGCGACGACCGGTGTAGGGGCCGCCGATTAAGATTTCCCCGATAGGTTCGTCCAAACCGCCGAAATCTTCGACGATATCGTCGATCATCATGCCGTAAGGTACGTGGATGACTTCCTTATCCCCTTTGTTCTTGAACTTCTTGAACTTTCCAGCGACGGTCACGTATTTGTCGATACAGGGTTTTAAATCCTTCACGGCGTGGTAAATGGCACAGAGAGTTTCAATATTGAAAACCACGGCATTGGCTTCCGCAGGAAGTGCGCCCGGAGGAAGCAATACATTGATGGTATCGCGAACCAGAGCCCGTTCTTCCCCTACGGGATAAATGTTGCGAAGGGGCAGGATGCGAATGTCCTTAATCCCTCTTTCCTTTAAAATGCCGTTAATATGCTTAATTTCGTCTTTGTGTTTTAACTTAATGCCGATAATCCCTTTTTTAGCGCCGGTCGATTCCATGGCGATGCGCATACCGCCGAGCAGCGCGTCGGTTTCTTCCATGATTTGGGTCATATTGTGTTCCAGAATCGGTTCGCATTCCGCCGCATTACAAAGAATGTAGCCGCCGTTGCTCAAATCCGTGCCCAATTTGACATATGCCGGGAAACCTGCCCCGCCCATACCTAAGATGCCGGCCTTGCGAACGGTTTCCGCGTCGTCTTTGCCCGGTTCCAATTTGACGTAGTCGTCGGAGGTATCGGTTTGTTCGACCAACACATAATCCTCTTGAACGTCGATAACATTTCCCGTTACAGATGTGTGCAGAGGTACACTTAATTTTTCCGGTTCGTAATCGGCGATGACCTGACCGCGTTTTACGGCGTCACCTTTTTTGACACAAGTTACCGGCGGGGCGCCGACACCTTGTTTCAGAAAAAACTTAAATTGTCTTCCCATTTTACAACTCCTTCATAC
>JAEXBU010000067.1 GCA_023393815.1 Bacillota bacterium
ATTCACTTTCTAGTGATTCCGAAAAAACACATCGACTCGCTGGATGCCATGGAAGACGAAGACAGCGAACTCATTGGCTACGTCTTTAAAAAAATCCGCGATTTAGCCAGGGAACAAGGGCTGACAGACGGCTACCGCGTCGTACACAATATCGGCGAAGACGGAGGTCAGTCGGTTAAACATATGCACTTTCACGTCTTAGGCGGAAGAAGTCTTCAGTGGCCACCGGGTTAAATCATTGAAAAACCTTAGGATTTGTTGAATTCGCCTCTCGAAACGTGTATAATGGTTAAGAATTTAGTCGAAAAGGCTATTCACTCTTTTCAAAAAGAGGGGAGGGGAAAACATGTCGGAAATCCGCGTTGGAGAAAACGAGTCTTTAGAATCTGCCTTAAAAAGATTTAAAAGACAATGTGCTTCCAGTGGTGTTTTGAAGGAAGTTCGCAAGCGCGAACATTACGAAAAACCCAGTGTAAAGCGTAAGAAAAAATCTGAGGAAGCACGTAGAAAAAAACGTAAATATTAATTGAGAAGGTGTTGTTTTGTCTTTAAAGGAAACATTGATGCAGGACTTAAAAACTGCAATGAAGACGAAGGATAAGAGAACGAAAGATACGATCACTATGGTGCGCGCCGCTATTAAACAAAAAGAAGTAGACGATCGCGTCGAGCTCGACGACGACGGCGTACTGAAAGTGCTCGCTAAGGAAATCAAGGAACGCCGGGGGAGCATCGAAGAATTCGAAAAAGCCGGTCGCGACGATTTGGTGGACGCTACAAAAGCGGAAATCGACGTTCTCATGAAATATATGCCCGAACAATTATCGGAAGAAGAACTGGAAAAGTTGATTCGTCAAGTGATGGAAGAAAATAATATCACGGAGAAAAAACAAATAGGTCTTCTCATGAAAAACATTATGCCGAAAGTGCAAGGACGCGCCGACGGCAAAGCGGTGAACGCAATTGTCAATCGCATTTTAAATTAAAGTAACCCGGAGACGCTCTCCGGGTTACTTTCGATTATAGGCCTATTTCCTCGGGTATAATTGTATAAGGGGGTGTGGCATGAAAATTTTTCCGGTAAACTTTGCTGCGATGTCCGTCTATGCCGTGAATTACGGTGCAAGCGTGCTCCCTTGGTTGCGGCTCGTATTAGTCGTGATCGGCATGGCGAGTTTCACCTATGCGCTCTTTTCCAAAACGTTTTCTAAAAGTTGGATCGTAGGCGCGGCCGCTCTTTTCCTTTATTTTGTCACCGGGATCTTGGGAGGTGCGGCGTCGGTCGTAACCTTGCTTTTGTTTCTCGCAAGCGGCGTGCTGGTTCTGATGGAGGCCATTGTTCCGGGGTTTGGCATTGCCGGTATTAGCGGCGTTGCTTTGTTTTTTATTTCTCTCATCCTCGCCATGGATGACGGAGTTTGGTCTTTTATGACCTTTTTTCTTTCCGCCGCCGCGGTTCTTTTAATGGCGCGGGGTTTATGGGAAAAAGGGGGGAGTTTGCCCTTCGTGCAAAGGCTCGTGGGAATCAATTCGCCGCCCGCAAAAAAACTGCCGCCGTGTAAGGTAGGCGACGTGGGCCTTTCGTACACGCAACTGCGGCCCGAAGGCGTAGGCCTGTTTAGCGGCAAGGAAGTGACCGTGCGCTCTTCAGGCCCCTTAATTGAACGAAATCGTCATATAGAAATTGTTTCCATTCACGGACGCAACATAAGCGTAAAGGAGGTCTCGTGATGATGCTTGCAGGATTTTTCTTATCCATTGTCGGGATATTGGTCGCCGTCGCTCTCGTCGCCATTCTGACGATGGTGCCTATCGGTTTGTGGATCACTGCTTTTTTCTCTGGTGTCAAGGTTCGAATGACCGATTTAATCGGGATGCGCCTTCGGCGCGTTCGTCCCCGCCGAATTGTAAATCCCATGATTAAGGCGACGAAGGCCGGGATGTGTTTAAATATCGGCGCGGTGGAAGGCCATTACTTGGCCGGCGGCAATGTGGACGCCGTGGTGGATGCGTTAATTGCGGCACAGCGGGCGGAAATTCAGCTAAATTTTGAAGAAGCGGCGGCCATTGATCTGGCCGGTCGCGACGTATTGGAAGCGGTGCAGGTGAGCGTCAATCCGAAAGTTATCGAGACGCCGAAGATTTCCGCCGTGGCACAGGACGGGATTGAAGTTCTGGTCATTGCCAAGGTAACCGTTCGCGCCAATATCGATCGTCTCGTCGGCGGGGCCGGGGAAGAAACCATTATTGCCCGTGTCGGAGAAGGCATTGTCACTACGGTCGGTTCGTCGAGAACCTACAAAGAAGTGTTGGAAAATCCGGATAACATTTCTCGCGTTGTTCTGGAAAAGGGCTTGGATTCGGGCACGGCTTATGAAATTTTGTCTATCGACATCGCCGATGTAGACGTCGCGCGCAACATTGGCGCCCGTCTACAAACGGATCAAGCGGAGGCGGACAAGCGCATTGCCGAGGCAAAGGCATCGGAACGGCGTTCCATGGCGATTGCACGGGAACAGGAAATGCGTGCGGAAGTGGAAGCCATGCGCGCGAGAGTCGTCGAAGCGCAATCGGAAGTGCCGAAGGCGCTGGCCGAGGCGTTAAAGTCCGGGAAGCTGTCCGTCGAAGGCTATTACGAGCTTGAAAATTTAAAGAGCGACACGGCCATGCGGGAGGCCATTGCCGGCGGAGGAGAAAAGCAAAAGACGCCTGAGGACTACGAATGAATAGGCTGATTCTTCTCGTCATCTTCGGCATCTTTATCTTCGTGAAGTCGGTTAAAAGACGCGGGGTTTCGATGCAAAAGGAAAAGAGGGACTCCGTCGATGGTTACGAGGACTTGCCTATGGAAGTGCAAAAGGCCATAAAAGCATTTCCGCCTTCGAAGGTGGAAGAGGGAAAGAAAGAAACACAGGCGCAATTGAAGGAAAGGCTTGAGAAAAAACACAAAAAAGATCTCGCGAAGAAAGAGATTGTATCCAAGACGAATCCCTCTCGAGAGAGGGTGGATGTCGATGGGGCCTCGCCTTTTCAAGGAATCGAGTCTTTTGACGAGGCCTACCGCCCATGGATTTACAGCGAAGTAGTAAGTGAACCGAAGTGTAAACGTAAGAAAAGGAGACGTTTTTGCAAGATCAATTAACCATTGGCATCAGTGAACCGAAGGTATTAAAGGAGTTGTTCGGCCATCTGGACGAAAACGCGAAGATGATCGAGGAGGCCTTTCACGTGCGCATCCGTCAAGAAGACGAAGGGCTCACGGTGAAGGGCGAAGAAGGGTCTTTGAAACAGGCGGAGATCGTCCTACAAAACGTAATTGAAGCCATTCGCAAACAAAAGCGTGTGGATAAAAAGGATGTGCGCTACAGCATCGACTTGGTTCAAGGGGGAATCGAAGATAGTTTTACCTCTCTCTTGGATGATGTGATTGTTTACACGGAAATGGGACGGCCCATTCGTCCGAAAACCTTGGGTCAGAAGCGTTATTTGGATGCCATTCGCGGCCACGACGTGGTTTTCGGCATCGGACCCGCCGGTACAGGGAAAACCTACATCGCCATGGCCAATGCGGTAAAAGCCTTTAAGGAAAAGGAAGTGAATAGGATCATCCTTACCCGGCCGGCGGTGGAAGCCGGAGAAAGCTTGGGCTTTTTGCCCGGCGATTTACAGATGAAAGTGGATCCCTATCTGCGTCCGCTTTACGACGCCCTGTTTGAAATTTTGGGTCAAGAGGCCTTCCAAAAGTATCTGGAAAAAGGCTTGATCGAAGTGGCGCCTTTGGCCTATATGCGTGGACGCACCTTGGACAACGCCTACGTCATCTTAGATGAGGCGCAAAACTCCACCAACGAGCAAATGAAAATGTTTCTGACTCGCTTGGGCTATGGTTCCAAGGCGATTATCACCGGAGATGTAACCCAAATCGACTTGCCTCGAGGAAAACAATCGGGGCTGAAGACGGTGCTTAAAATTTTAGACGGAGTTAAGGGCATCCGTATCGTCCGCTTAGGCCGAAACGATATCGTGCGTCATCCGCTGGTGCAACGAATCATTGACGCTTACGACCGCTTTGAGGAAGAAAAAGAGAAAAAGGCGGCGGAGGAATCGAAGGAAAAAGACAAAAAGGAAAAAGGTCATGACCGAGCTTAGCCTTTATGTGGACGATCGCCAAAAGACCCTCGCCCTGTCGGAGGCGGACAGGGATTTAATCGAGGCTCTCGTATCTTTCGTAGTTCCTAAAATTACAGTGGAAGGGCAGGTGGAAGTGTCCGTAAGCTTTGTGGAGCCCGAGGAAATTCGTCGGTTAAACCGCGATTTTCGCGGCGTGGACAAGGTTACCGACGTGTTGAGCTTTCCCATGAATGAAGCCTATGGCGACTATAGGAATTTAGGGGATGTAATTATAAATACGCAACGAGTAGAGGCGCAGGCGAAGGAATTCGGACATAGTTACCGGCGAGAGATAACTTACTTGACGGTGCACAGCTTACTGCACCTGGTAGGATACGATCACGAAGAGGTGGAAGAAAAAAAGGCCATGAGGGCGAAGGAAGAGGCTCTGCTCGCAGCCTTCGAAGGGGAAGAAAATGAAGCGCGGTAATTTTATTAAATCTTTCAATTTTGCCGTTCAAGGTATTGTCAGCTCCATCCATTCGGAGCGAAATATGAAATTTCACTACGTAGCGGCTTTGGGAGTCATCGCCTTCAGCCTGTTCTTTAATCTGTCTCGGATCGAATTTATCGCGCTACTTTTTGCGGTTACCTTCGTCATCGTCTCGGAGTTATTCAATACGGCCATCGAGCGAACGGTGGACATGGTGACGCAGGAGTACCATCCTATGGCGAAGCTCGTAAAAGACGTAAGCGCCGGAGCGGTACTACTTGCGGGAATCAATGCGGCCGTAACGGGGTATCTGCTTTTTTTCGATCGGATCATTTCCTTTTCCGATGTGGTGCTTATTCGAATTAAAAACTCCGGACCCCATTTAACGTTTGTAGCCGTCGTCATTGTATTAATTTTAACGGTCGGGCTCAAGTTGTATAAACGGGGAAATGGCGGAAGCTATTTTCAAGGGGGTGCCGTCAGCGGGCACTCCGCCCTGGCTTTTTGTATGGCTGCATCCATTACCTTTATTTCCATGAACGGATTTATTGCGGCTCTGGCCTTTGGTCTCGCCTTTTTAGTGGCGGAAAGCCGGATCGAAGGGGAAATACATAAGCCGATGGAAACCGTGGCGGGAGCGGTGTTGGGCATCGCCGTCGCCGTGATTATATTTGTTTGGATGGGATGAAATGAATCAAAGAGAGACCATACGTAAACTGATTATTCAGGCGAAAAACGCGCAGAGCCGTGCCTACGTTCCCTATTCCGGCTATGCCGTTGGGGCAGCGCTTCTTGCCGACGATGGAAAAGTCTACACCGGATGTAATATCGAAAACGCCTCTTATACGCCTACGGTCTGCGCCGAGAGGGTGGCGATTTTTAAAGCCGTGAGCGAAGGGGCGAAGCAAGTGGAAATTATCGCCGTCGTGGCGGGAAAGGACATGGGCTATCCCTGCGGCGTATGTCGGCAGGTGCTTCGAGAATTCGGGAAAAACGCCACCATTGTCGTGGCGAAAGAGGTGGACGATTACCACATCCATCGCCTGGAAGACCTCTTGCCCCACAGCTTCGGGCCGGAAAATGTAAAAGGAGAAACCAATGCATAAATCAGGATTTGTCAGCGTCGTCGGTCGCCCGAATGTGGGAAAAAGCACGCTACTTAACAGAATAATGAAGGAAAAATTGTCGATTACCTCGAATAAGGCCCAGACTACGCGCAATAAAATCACCTTGATCCACACCGACGAGCGGGGGCAGATCATTTTTTTGGATACGCCGGGGATCCAATCACCGAAAAACAAACTGGGCGATTATATGTTGAAGACCTCGATCTCGTCCATGGAAGGGGCGGATGTGATTTTGATGGTCGTAGACATGAGTGATTACTTGGGGCCGAAAGACAAAATGATCTTAGACGCGCTGGAAAAAGAGGGAAAAGGCATCCCCGCCATTTTGGTTATTAACAAAGTGGACACGGCGCCGCGCGAGGAAGTGTTGCCGATCATCGCAAAATTTGCCGCTATGAACCGCTTCGATGAAATCGTCCCGGTCTCTGCGCTGAATGAGGAAAACATCGACCGCTTGATCGATGTCATCTACGACCATTTAAGCGAAGGCCCTCAATATTTCCCCGAAGACATGATCACCGATCAGCCGGAAAAATTTATTGTTGCCGAAATGATTCGCGAAAAGGGGCTCTTTTACCTTCGCGACGAGGTGCCTCACGGAATTGCCGTTTCCGTAGACTCGATGAGAGAACTTCCGGGCAAAGACCGGATGGAGATTCAGGCCACCCTCTATGTGGAGCGGGATTCTCATAAGGGGATAATTATCGGAAAAAATGGGCAAATGCTCAAGCGAATCGGTACGGAAGCGCGAAGGGAAATCGAACGATTTTTGATGATGCGGGTGAACTTGCGCCTATGGGTGAAAGTCAGCAAAAATTGGCGGGAAAAAGACGAAAAGGTTAAGGCCTTTGGCTACCAAACGGATTGAGCGTCAGGGGGTGGTGTTGTCTTCTGCGCCATATGGGGAGAGCGACCGAATCGTCCGCCTGTATACGGAGCGGGCGGGGAAGCTTTCTGTATTGGTCAAGGGAGCCAAGTCCCGCCATTCGTCGACGGTAGCATTGACTGAAACCTTCACCTTCGGTTTGTACCGATTGAGTTTGGGAAAGACCTTTTACTATTTAAACAGCGGAAAAATTTTGCAGGCCAATTTAGGGCTTCGAGAAAATTACGATTTACTGATCTATGCGT
>JAEXBU010000072.1 GCA_023393815.1 Bacillota bacterium
TGCTTCCGGAGAATGGGGAGAAAGAGATCGTCCTCGTCTACTACCACGGCTGGGGAAGCGATGTAGAGAGCTCGCGCTTTCGGGCGAGCCTGTGGGCGGCGGCCGATTATCCCGTTTTGGTCGTGGAAGAGGCACTGCACGGGGTGCGCGGCAGCTGGGATTACGAGGACATGGCCAAGCTTCCCTATGTAGTCTTCGAAAACATGAAAGAATTTTCCACCGTCCTCGCGCGCGTCAAAGATCGCTATCCGTACAAAAAAATCGTCGTCTGCGGCCACTCCATGGGCGGCATTACGGCCATGGGGCTCTTGTCTCAAAAAGGTATCTCCGGTGCCATAGCCTTAAACGGCGCGGGAGATTGGCAGGCCATGGACAGGGATCCCTATAAAGACGCTGTAGCCGTACAAAATCCGATCCTGCGAACGGACGAGCATAAGGACAAGGCGATTTGTATGCTCAACGGAGAGTTGGACGACGTGGTACATCCGCGTTATCAACAAAATTACTACGAAAAACTAAAGACCGTACACGAGGGAAGGAAACCTCTTGTCTTTGAAATCATCGAAGGGACATCCCACGTGGTGACTACCAATATGATGGCTATGACCTTGGACTTTTTGGAGAAAATGTAAGGGAGATCCCTCTATGGTATAATGATCTGTCGAGGAGGAATCCATGGAAACGAAGGTTTTACACATAACGGACGAAAAGGATGTAGCGCAAATCGAAGAAGCTGCCCGCCTCTTGCGGGAGGGAGAATTGGTAATTTTTCCTACGGAAACCGTCTACGGCTTGGGGGCGGACGGGTTAAACGAAGAGGCTGTGGATAAAATATTCGAGGCCAAAGGTAGGCCGAAAGACAATCCGTTGATCCTGCACATCGCCGATCCCGAACAAGTGTTGGATTTGGTCAAGGTCATTCCGCCCAAGGGAAAGGACTGTATGGACGTCTTTTGGCCCGGACCCTTGACCTTAATTTTTGAGCGTTCGGAAAAAGTATCGGACAGCATTACCGCCGGTGCGGACACGGTGGCCATTCGTATGCCGTCCCATCCCATTGCCCGCGCCATTTTAAAGGCGGCGGCTATTCCCGTGGCGGCTCCAAGCGCCAATACGTCGGGGCGTCCGTCGCCTACCCGCCTATCTCATGTCTTGGAAGATATGGAAGGGAAGGTACCCTTGATCGTGGATTCCGGCGACGCTAATGTAGGGATCGAATCCACCGTTTTGGATGTGACCGTGGATCCGCCGATGATCTACCGGCCGGGTGGCGTGACCAAAGAAGATTTGGAAGCCATTCTCGGCGAGGTGGCCATCGACGAAACGACCATCGACGCGGACAACGATGCCGTGCCGAAAAGCCCGGGACAAAAGTATCGCCACTACGCGCCGAAGGGGGACGGAACCCTCTTTGCCGGAAATTTAAAAAACATCGCGAAAGAAATCAACCGCCGCATCGCCGAATGCGATCCGTCTTTAAAGACGGCGGTTCTTTGTACCACGGAGACGAAGGAACTTTACGAAGGCATGGATCTGTTGGTGGATATGGGTAGTCGCGAACATTTGGATGTAGTGGCCCACAATCTTTTCGACAGCCTCAGGCGCTGCGATGAAGAGGCCATCGACGTTTTGTTTGTGGAAGGTTTCGACTTTAGAGGTCTGGGCGTAGGCATTATGAATCGGCTGTTAAAAGCCTGTGGCGGAAAGGTGGTCTTGGGACTATGAACATTCTCTACGTTTGCACGGGAAATACCTGCAGAAGCCCGATGGCGAAGTTGTTGACGGAACTCGAAGCGGATCGGCGAGGGCTGAATATTTCTGCGCGCGCGCGGGGCATGGCCGCCCGCGACGGTGAATCCATGAGTGCCGGCGCCTTAAAGGTGATGGCGGAAGAGGGAGTAAATGCCACCTTCTATAAATCCAAGAGGCTGCGCGAGGCGGATTTGGCATGGGCCGATAGGGTCTACGCCATGACGCACACCATGGCGGCGAATTTAAAGCGAGGCTTTCCCGATTACAAAGAAAAGATCGAAGCTTTTGCCGAAAAAGACGTGATCGATCCATTTGGCGGATCCCTGGAGATCTATCGACTGACAAAAGACCGTCTGCTGGAAGAGATTAAGAGAAAATTAGAGGGGGAAAAGGCGTGAAAATTGCCATGGGCGCCGATCACGGCGGATACAGACGAAAAGAAATGTTAAAAGCGTACGTAGAAGAAAAGGGACATTCCGTCGTCGATGTGGGAACGGATTCCACGGAGTCCGTGGATTACCCCGTTTACGGAAAGCGCGCGGCGCATCTCGTGGCCGACGGAACTTGCGAGAAGGGCATTTTAATCTGCGGCTCGGGTCTCGGGATCGGCATGGCCGCCAACAAAGTAAAGGGCGTTCGCTGCGCCATGGTTTCCGAACCCTACTCGGCCGAACTTTCCCGCCGGCACAACGACGCCAACATGATTTCCATGGGAGCGCGAACCATCGGCGGCGACATGATGAAAGAAATCGTAGACGCCTTTTTGGAAACGGAATTTGAAGGCGGGCGTCACGCCCGTCGCGTAGCGATGATCGAGGAGGAAACATGGGAAAAGTAACGGTAACCGAACACCCTTTAATCCAACATAAACTGACGCTTTTAAGAGAAGCGTCCACATCCAGCAAAGACTTCAGGCAACTTTTAACGGAAATCACCATGCTCATGGGCTATGAGCTGACGAGGGATCTCCCCATTCAGGACAAGGCCATCGAAACTCCCATGGGGCACGCGGTAGGGAAGGAAATGGCAGGAAAAAAACCGGTGATCGTTCCCGTCTTGCGAGCCGGTCTGGGCATGGTGGACGGCCTTTTGAACTTGATCCCCGGAGCTCGCGTGGGCCACATCGGCCTGTATCGGGATCCGCAAACCTTGGAACCTGTGGAATACTACTGCAAGCTTCCCAAAGACGTGGAAGAGCGGGAAGTGATCGTCGTGGATCCCATGCTCGCCACCGGCGGGTCTTTGGCCGCCGCCGTGAACTTTGTGAAGCAACGGGGCGCCACGTCCATTCGCGCCCTGTGTCTTTTGGCCGCCCCGGAAGGACTCGCGGCCTTCCAAAAGGCCCATTCCGACGTGGATCTGTACGTGTCGTGCATCGATGAAAAATTAGACGAGCACGCTTATATTGTGCCGGGCCTCGGCGATGCGGGAGATCGGATCTTCGGAACGAAGTAGTAGGTGCAGTATGAAAATCTTGTTATGGCCCTTTCTCGTCGCGGCCCTTATTAGTGCAATCGCCACGCCCATCGTTCGAAAAGGCGCCATTCGTTTCGGTTTTATGGACATTCCCAAAGACGAGCGCCGAGTCCACAAAAAAGCCATCCCGCTGAGCGGCGGCTTGGCGATTTTTCTCGCCGTCGTCGCGGCGGTACTCATTTTTCTTCCTATAGAAAGGGAAAAAATCGCTTACTTAGTGGGCGCTTCGGTTATCGTCCTCACCGGCCTTTACGACGACAAATTCGCCATGAGCGCCAAGGCTAAGTTTGCCATGGAAATTTTAGCGGCAGCGATTTTAATTTTCGGCGGTATCAAGATCACTTTCTTTACCAATCCCTTTTATAGCGCCGATCTACTCATTAACCTGGACTGGCTCGCCATTCCCATTACGATTTTTTGGGTCGTGGGCATCACCAATACCATTAATTTAATTGACGGGTTGGACGGATTGGCCTGCGGCATAAGTGCCATCGCCTCCATCAGCCTGATGTTTGTGGCGCACCGGCTCCATCACGACGAAATGGCCATATTAGCCGCCATATTGGCCGGGGGCTGTTTGGGCTTTTTGCCCTTTAACTTCAATCCGGCGAAGATTTTCATGGGCGATACGGGTGCCTTGTTTTTAGGCTTCACCCTCAGCTTTCTTGCCATCGAGGGGGTCATGAAGTCCATTGCCATGATCACGATTTTTATTCCCGTGTTGATCCTTGGTGTGCCTGTTTTTGACACCACCTTTGCCATGATCCGCCGAAAGCTGTCGGGCAAAAGCATCGCCGAGGCGGACAAGGGGCATCTCCATCACCGACTTTTGCGCCACGGTTTGAATCAAAGGCAAACCGTTCTCGCCCTTTACGGGGTGAGCATCGTTTTCGGCGGTATCGGCAATATCGTCAGTACCATGCACGAAAAAAATGGCCTAATTACGGCGATTCTCATCATCGCCGCTGTCGGCGTGCTGGCTCTGTTTTTGGGTCTGTTGAATGAAAGAGAGGAAGAGAATTGAAAGTATTGTCTGTTTTCGGCACGCGGCCCGAGGCTATTAAAATGGCGCCCATCGTCCTGGCCTTGAAAGAGCGCGGGGACGTGGAAAGCATCGTCGCCGTCACCGGCCAACACAGGGAAATGCTGGATCAGGTGCTGGCCATTTTCGGCATCGTTCCGGACTACGATCTGGATATATTCACCCCCGGTCAAAGTTTAACAGACATCGCCGTGCGCTCCCTTCGGGGATTGGAAACCATCTTTACAAACGTAAAGCCCGACCTTCTCCTGGTACAGGGGGATACTTCCACGGTGTTTGCGGCGGCTCTTTCCGCTTTTTACCACGGTGTTAAAATCGGCCACGTGGAAGCGGGGCTTCGCAGCCACAATCTCTATTCGCCCTACCCGGAAGAGGCCAATCGCAAGCTCACCGGCGTCCTCGCCAATTACCACTTCGCGCCCACGGAGGCCAATCGTCAAAACCTTTTAAATGAAGGTTACGACGATAAGGATATTTACATTACCGGCAACACCGTCATCGACGCCCTAGCCTATACGAAGCGGGACGACTTTCTCTTTGACGAGGCGGTTCTAAATGCCATCGACTTTCAAAAGAAAAAAACCATTCTCCTGACCTGCCACCGCCGGGAAAACATCGGCGCGCCGATGAAGCGGATTTTTTCCGCCGTTCGCCGGATCGCCGACGAAAACGACGACGTGGAAGTGATTTTTCCCGTGCACTTAAATCCCAAGGTGCGAAAGGTGGCCGAAGAGGTATTGGGCGGGGCGAAAAACATTCACCGCATCGAACCGATGGACTACTTGCCCTTTTCCAATGTTATGGCGAGAAGTACGATTGTGGTCACCGACAGCGGTGGCATTCAGGAAGAAGCGCCCCATTTCGGCATTCCCGTCCTCGTGGTTCGCGAGGAAACCGAGCGGGCGGAAGGAATTGCCGCCGGCACGGCGAAATTGGTAGGTACGGACGAAGAGGCGATTTACGAGGCCATTCGCCTGCTTTTGGAAGATGAAAATGCTTATGACGCCATGGCCAAGGCCGTCAATCCTTACGGCGACGGCCGCGCAGCCGAGCGCATCGTGGACATTATTTTAGGCAAAGAAGGGGGCGGGCGGAACAAGTGAAAAGACGGAAGTCGATTTTTCTCCTTTTGTTGGCCCTCGGCTTGCTCGTAGGTGCGGCTCCGCCGCCGACGAATGCGCCGGGGAACGCGCCGACAAAAAAAGTGGAAGAGCCGAGAGATCAAAAAGAAAAGATTCGCACGAGCAAAGGCGTCCTCCCCATGACCGCCACGGAGAAAAAACAATTTGACGACGCCATGGCCAAGCCCGACAATGTGTTGCTCAAAAGCTACCTTATCGGCGACTACGAAACGGGAAAAATTTACAAAGAACATAATGCCGACATCCCCGTGGGTCTCGCCTCCACGACAAAGCTTATGACCGTCTATTGCGTCATGGACGCCGTGGATCGGGGAGAAATTGCCATGAAAGATCCCGTTACCATCGATCATGCGGCGGCGTCCATGCACGGAAGCGTGTACAAGACCAAAGAAGGCGAAGTCTATACCGTAGAGGAACTCCTTCACGCGGGCATGATCGTCTCCGGAAACGACGCCATGATCGCCCTGGCCGATCGCATCGCCGGAAGCGAGGCGGCCTTTGTGACGCGCATGAACGCCAAGGCGCAGGAAATGGGCTTTACCCATATGCACTTTATTAACGTTCACGGCCTTACGGACTACGCTGCCAACGATTACAACATGGCCACGGCACGGGAAATGTTCGAGTTGTCGAGACAACTTTTGCGAAAGTATCCCATCATCTTGGATGCCGCCTGTCGATTGAAAATCGAGGAGCCGGACAGAGGCTATAAAAGTTTCGCTACCAATCCGCTTTTGGGTATTCTTCCGGGGATCGACGGCTTAAAAACCGGCTACACCGGAGCCGCCGGCCGCTGCTTTATCGCTACCGGAAAGACAAAAGCGGAAGGGAATTTTCTACCTACACGCTTTATCGGCGTCTACATGGGCGCAGAAAACGACATGAACCGCTACGCCGCCTCCCTGCGCCTGTCCGAAGAAGCCATGAGCCATCGAAACAAAATCGTAGCCGGCAAATCGGACGAGTTGGGTTTACTGGAATTAAACGGGGCGAGCCCGAGAAAAAACCCGGTTTACGTCAATAAAGACGTGGTGTACAACGTCGGTCCAGGCGAAGAAATCAAACGCTATGTGGACTATTACGAGATTACGCCGCCTCATTCGAGAAAAGAACCCGTGGGCGTCGTGCGTTTCATGGCAGGAGACAAAGAGGTAGCGAAACGGGAAGTCTTTGTAAAAGAAGATATAAAAAAACCGAACCCGATCCTTACCTACAGGGATCTTATGGCCGACGTGTTCCGCGCCATGGAAAAGGCCGCTTGACAGAAAAATTTTTGCTTGGTACAATCTTTTGGTATGGACCCGTAGTTCAGCTGGATAGAATGTTGCCCTCCGAAGGCAGAGATCGTTGGTTCGAATCCAATCGGGTCCGCCAAAACTGTGTATGGTCAGATTGCAATCGCCTTGCAATCCGGCCATTTTTTCTTTTCGTATTTGTGTGGGCGTCGATGAGTTTTTCCCATTTGCGCATCTTTTTTAAAAAGTTTTTCCGGAGAAAAACCGTCGTAGAAAGTACTTGTAAAATATGCACAATACCTGTATAATGATGGAGTAAGCTGTTGCGGGGTGTGGCGCAGTTTGGTAGCGCACATGGTTTGGGACCATGGGGTCGAAGGTTCAAATCCTTTCACCCCGACCACTCTAAACACTTTCAATAACAAATATAGCGGGGTGTAGCGCAGTTTGGTAGCGCGCATGCTTCGGGAGCATGAGGTCGAAGGTTCAAATCCTTTCACTCCGACCAGATCGAGATTCGCTTCGGCGGGTCTCTTTTTTTGCGGTGTATGTTAAAAATATTGCTATTTTGTCACGGCGGCTTTCATGTGGTATATTTAATGTGACTGTGGTCGCCTTTGCGGCCAGGGCAATGTACAGAACGATTTAGCCAATGAAGGAGAAAGGAACATACCATGGATTTTATTCAAGAGTTACGCGACCGTCTCGCTTGTCGCGACATTCGGATCGTCTTTCCGGAAGGGGAAGATCCGAGAATTCTTTGGGCAGCTGTAGAACATCAAAAAGAAGGTTTGATCCACCCGATCGTCATCGGTTTTAGAAATGAAATTGAAGAAACGGCGAAAAAAGAAGGCATCGATATTTCGAGTCTGGAAATCGTGGAATTGGGTCACTACGAACACATCGATGAACTCGTGGAAAAGTTCGTCGAACGCCGTAAGGGGAAAATCGACGAAACCCGTGCCCGCGCACAATTGCACGACCCGAACTACTTGGGCACCATGATGGTTTATGCCGGCCATGCCGACGGCATGGTTTCCGGTGCGGTACACACGACGGGGCAAACCATTCTTCCCGCACTGCAAATTATCAAGACGAAAAAAGGCGTCAACCGCGTATCCGGTCTGTTCATTCTTTTGCGAGGGGACGAACGTTATCTGATGGCCGATTGTGCAATTAACACGGAAATGGACGCACCGACTTTGGCCGAAGTGGCCGTCTCCACCAACGAAACGGCAAAACAATTCGGTTTCGATCCCAAGATCGCCATGCTTTCTTTCTCCACCAAGGGTTCTGCAAAGAGCGACTCGGTTAAGAAGGTAGAAGTAGCGACGTATCTGGTGAAAGAAGCCCATCCGGAAATCAATGTCGACGGGGAACTTCAATTCGACGCCGCCATTGACGCCACCGTCGCTAAGAAAAAAGCGCCGGGTTCCGACGTTGCCGGTCAAGCCAACACCTTTATTTTCCCGAACTTGGAATGCGGCAATATCGGCTACAAGATCGCCCAACGTCTCGGCGGATTTACCGCTATCGGACCGGTTCTCCAAGGTTTAAATATGCCGGTGAACGACTTGAGCCGCGGTTGCAACAAAGAAGAAACCTACGAATTGGCTTTGATTACCGCTGTACAAGCTTGCCTCGGAAGAGAATAAAACAAAAAAATCGGCCCGCAAGGGCCTTTTTTTCTACTGTGAATAAGGTGAGGAAATGGATGCTTTTAATCGATTAAAAGAAAATGTAGCCGCCTACGACAAGGTGGCAATCGCCTATTCCGGCGGCGTAGATTCGTCCTTTCTTATGGCCGTAGCCACGGAAGTGTTGGGCGTGGAAAATGTTATGGGGATTTATGTGGAGAACGAACTTCATCCCCGGCGCGAACGTTTCGACGCCTATGTTTTGGCGGAGATGATGGGCTGGCAGGTGAAGGTAATCGAGGCCAGCATAAAAACGGACGAAGCGGTCATGGCGAACGATGTAAACCGCTGTTACTACTGTAAGCGCCGGGCTTTTCGCGCCGTAAAAGACTACGCCGAAAAGAAGGGATATGCCGTGCTTTTGGACGGCACGAATTTAGACGACCTCTTGGATCGGCGGCCGGGATTGAAAGCGCTGGAAGAGTTGGGTGTGAAGAGCCCGCTGAAAGAATCCCGCATTACCAAGGACCAAGTGCGGGAACTGTCCAAGAAACAGTACGATTTGCCTACGTGGAACAAGCCTTCCGATTCCTGTTTGGCGACGCGCATTCCCTACGGTACACCTTTGACGGAAGAGGCACTGAAATTGGTGGAGGAAGGAGAAAGCTATCTCCACCAATTGGGCTATTTGACCTGTCGCTTGCGCCTCCACGGAAAAGTGGCGCGGGTGGAAATTCCCGTAGCGGATTTTCAAAAGTTTTTGGAAAATCACAGGCTGAATGTAGCGGCCTATTTCAAGGAGCTGGGGATCACTTATACGGCGCTGGATGTGTTGGGTTTTCGTTCCGGCTCCGGGGATGAAGGGTTGGAAAAATAGTGCGGGCGTTGTATATCGATCCCTTTAGCGGGATCAGCGGCAATATGTTCATCGGCGCGATGATCGACGCGGGTCTGTCGCCTAAGGGATTTTTGGGAGGTCTTGCGCCTTTAGGGATCGAAGAGGAAGATCTTATCGTCGAAAAGCGGGAGAAGACGGGGATTCTCGCCACGTATTTTAATTTAAAAAGCGAAGAAGTGCGTGGCGAATGCCGTCATCACCATCATCATCGCGGCCTCGCCGATATGCTGGAGCTGATAGAAAAAAGCGGCTTTGATCGGGAGGTAAAGGATTTGGCGAAGGCCATCTACCTTCCCATGGCAGAAGCCGAAGCCGCCGTCCACGGCAAGGATCTTTACGAAGTCCACTTCCACGAAGTGGGCGAGTTGGACGCCGTGGTGGATGTGTTAGGTGCGGCCTATTACACGGTATTAAGCGGCGTGGAAGCTGTCTACGTGGGAAAAATCAACACGGGAGCGGGCATGGTCACCTGTGCCCACGGAACCTATCCCGTGCCCGCGCCGGCTACGGCCCATATTCTGTCCACCATGGAGGTGCCGTTGGGAGGTGCCTACGTGGAAAGGGAGCTTACGACTCCTACGGGAGCGGCAATTTTGAAGGGGCTTCGCGCACAGTACAGGACCAGACCTGAGGGCCGGGTACTTAAAGTAGCCTACGGCGCCGGTTCGAAGGATGGGGTTCTTGCCAACGTCCTTCGGATCTTTCTGTTGGAGACGGAAGAGGCCTGCGTGCCCGTATTTTACAGCTGCAATTTGGACGACATGACCGGGGAGGCCATGGGTTTCTGCATGGAGCGGCTCTTTGACGCTGGTGCGCGGGACGTGAGCTTTGCGCCGATTTTTATGAAGAAAAATCGCCCGGGCTACCGTCTGGACGTCTTAACCGACGGCGGCCGCGAGAAGGACGTTTTGGATGCGCTCTTTACGCATACCACCACCTTGGGCGTCAAGAAAATTCCCCTGGAAAAAATCGAGCTGCCCCGAGCGATTCGCGACGTTTCTACGGAGTTCGGACCCGTCGCGACGAAATTTGCCCGCTATAAAGATCTGGAGAAAATAGCGCCCGAGTACGAAGATGTAAAGGCGCTGGCGGTGAAGCACGGCATTTCTATGGAGGCCGTTCGTCGGGCGTGGGAATTGCGATCATGAAAAAGTATTATGGAGTAAAAGCGGGGAGAGTGCCGGGGATTTACCGGGACTGGGACAGCTGCAAAGCGCAGGTGCACGGGTACAAGGGCGCCGTTTATAAATCCTTTAAGACCGAAGCGGAGGCGGCGGCCTTTGTGGAAGAGAGAGAAAAAGAGATGCCGGAAGCGGAGGCGGTGGCCTATGTGGACGGTTCGTACCGCAACGAAGATAAGTCCTATAGCTACGGCGTCACCATGACATGGAAAGAGGGACGCTGGGAGGACAGCGGCCGATTCACCGGAGAGGAAGCGGCCATGCGCAACGTGGCCGGCGAAATTTTAGGGGCGCGGGCGGCGATGGAAAAGGCTCTGGAGCTGGGGCTTTCGTCTCTCGTCCTCTGTTACGACTATGCCGGCATCGAGCATTGGGCAAAGGGAGAGTGGAAGTGCAATAAAAAAGGAACCATAGAATACAAGGCGTTCTACGATTCCATAAAAGACCGACTCAAGGTCATTTTCGTGAAGATTGAAGCCCACACCGGCGTCGAAGGAAATGAACGGGCCGATACCTTGGCGAAGGAAGCGGAGTTTAGTCCAACTTCCGAAGGATAATGCCGTTTTTCTCAAACAGACTGACGGCGTAATCGTCCACCCGATAGGCGTTTTTGTAAATGACTTCTCGAATGCCCGCCTGAATTAACGCCTTTGTGCAGTTTAAGCAGGGAAAATGGGTAACATAACAGACAGTGTCCTTGGTGGGGATTCCCTCCTTGGCACAGTACAACAGCGCGTTCATTTCCGCGTGGATCGTGGCGATACAGTGGCCGTCGCGCATGGTGTGACCTACGTCGTCGCAGTGGGGGTTGCCCGCTACGGAACCGTTGTAGCCGGTGGAGACGATGCGGTGGTCTTTGTTTACCAAAACGCAACCTACAAAGGCTCGGTCGCAGGTAGATCGACTGGCGACTATTTCGGTGATTTGCATAAAATAGGTGTCCCAAGATTTTCTCAAAGTAAACCTCCTTTCGTTAAGTATAGCACGTGAAGAGGATGTGTTAAAAGGAGGCAAGGAAAGGAATTATTTATGAAACAGACAATCCATGAATTTAAAGACTTTATCGCCAGGGGCAATGTGATGGATATGGCCGTCGGGGTAATCGTAGGCGGAGCTTTCGGAAAGATTGTCACCTCCCTGGTCAACGATATGCTCATGCCCTTAATCGGCCTCTTGCTCGGCGGTGTGGATCTCACAAAGATGTATGTGGCTCTGGACGGAAAAACCTACGCCAATCCTGTGAAAGCGGCGGAAAGCGGCGCACCTATTTTGGCTTACGGCAATTTCTTGCAAAACGTCATCGACTTTTTAATCATCGCCTTCGTAATCTTTATTGTCATTAAACAGTTCGGAAAAATAAAAGACCGTTTCATTCCCAAAGAAGAGGAAGTGGCGACCACCAAGGTGTGCCCCTACTGCAAGGAAGAAGTGCACATCGACGCCACCCGTTGCCCTCACTGCACTGCTGTTTTGGAGGATAAGTAGTGGCCAAAGGCTTAGTGCTCGAAGGAGGCGGCGCCAAGGGAAGTTACCAATTGGGGCTGTACCGCGCCGTTCAGGAGATACATCCGGACATTCGTCTGGTCGTAGGAACGTCTATGGGGGCCTTGACGGGTGCCTTTATCGTACAGGGAAATACCGATGTATTGGCGGACATTTGGCAAAAGACGTCTTTTGACGGAAGTCGAGAGCTGATGCTTTCCTTGGATCAGGTGAAAAAGACGCCGGATCTTCTTCGCATTGCAAAGACCGCCCGCGCCGTCTTCCACGTGGATATGGCCCCGTTAAAGGAAATGATCCATCGTCACGTGGACGAGGAGAAAATCCGCGCGGCGGAAGTGGATTACGGCTTGGTGGTCTACAGCGTGAGCGAGGGAAAGACGAAATTTCTCTATTTGGACGATATCCCCGAGGGGAAACTGAATCAATACATTTTGGCCAGTTGCGCCTATCCTATTTTTCCGCCGGTAAAGATCGACGGGAAACTTTATGTGGATGGAGGGGTGGGAAACAATCTGCCCTATGAAATGGTTCTTGCCCGGGGATTGGATCCCTTGATCTTACGGACGAATCCCCCGAAAGAAGGGGAGGAGTTCCCGGAAAACGCCACGGTCTTGGGACCTCTTCGCCCCATTGCCGATACCTTGCACTTCGATTCCGCCTTGGCGCCGGAACGCATGCAACAGGGTTACCGTCATGGTCGGCGGATCCTTATGGGCTACGACGGCCTGGATTATACCTTTTACCCTTTGTCGGAAAGGGAAGCTTTTAACCGCCTCGGAGAACTGTTCTTTGCCCGAGCGGAAGACTTTCGCTATTTGTCGAAGGCCAAAGGCAGCAGCGAGCGGGGCATTGTGGAAAACCTCTGGCCGGAGCTAGCCGAAGCATTGGGTCTTTCGGAAGAGTACAGCTACAAATCCCTTTTTATCGCCCTGTTGGAAGCGCGAGGCGAACAAATTCACTTGCCGAAAGATCCGTCCTATACGGTCGACGGATTTTTAAGCGCCTTGGAAGAAAAGAGCCACGTCCACCCGCGGATGCAAACCACCTTGGATCGGGTGCTCTATCTATTATTTTGCGGAAAGAGGTTAGCCATTGAATAAAAAAGAACTTACCCGTCTTTTGGAAAAACATACGCCCGAACCCTTAGGGTTGGATCACCGCTATGCCGTTTTGTGCGCTTTGATGGAAGTGGACGGGCAACTGCATGTGCTTTTTGAAAAGCGATCCTCCCGTCTAAAGAGCCATACCGCAGAGGTATCTCTCCCCGGAGGCCGAATCGAAGAGGGGGAGACGCCGAAAGAGGCGGCTTTTCGCGAAACGGTGGAAGAGCTTCGAATCGATCCCGACGCCGTGGAGATCCTCGGCGAAAGCGACTACCTGGTCACCCGGCAAAGTAAAGCCGTACACTGTTTTATCGGCGTTCTCCACGGCATCGACGTGGAAGACATCGATCCGGAGCCCGAAGAAGTGGCCTACGTCTTTACGGTGCCTTTATCCGTTTTTTTGGAGACGGAACCGGAAGTACATTCCATCGAGTTTAAAAAAGACAAAGACGACGATTTTCCCTACGAACTCATCCCTTCCACAACGGTGGCGCCCTTTAACAACTACATCGATCACGTCTTTTTTTATAAAGGCGCCGAAAAGAAAGAGCAAATCGTCTGGGGAATGACGGCCAAGCTCATGTACGGCGTGGCGCATCTCTTAAAGACCCAGCTATAGATTACAAAAAGATGACATAAACGGAAATGCCTTGTCACAAGATTTCGAAATTGATACAATAAACTCCGTAAAAGTTACAAACTGTAACAATTAATCGGAAACAGACGAATCTTGAGATAAAGGAGTTTTCATCGTGTTAAAAAAGACCATCTTCCTTTCGGCCTTGGCCGTGAGTTTGATTTTGCCTCAAAGTTTTGCGGAAGCGAAAACCGTAACCGTGGAAAGAGAGGGAGTTTCTTCCGCATCCTACGAAACCGATGCCGCCACCGTCGGAGAATTTCTCTTGGAGAAAGGGATCGTTTTGGATAAGGGGACGGTACCTTTTCCCAGTGCATCGGAAGCGCTGAAGGAAAAAGCGGATGTGGTCATTAAGAAGGGCTACACCGTTACGGTAAAAGACGGAACCCACAGCTATACCCGATCCGCCACCTCCAACAAAGTGGAGGATATTTTGAAGGAGCTAAACATCCAGCTGGGAGAAAAAGATACGGTCACGCCTCCCATGGACGGTACGGTGAAAGAAGGCGAAGTACTGCGGATCAATCGCTACAAGGAGCGCACCGAAACCCGAACGAAAGAAGTCGCCTTTGAAACCGTACGCCGGGACAATCCCAATTTAGATGCAGGTACTGAGCACGTGGTTGAGCAGGGGGAAAAGGGCACGATGGAAGAGGTCGTGCGCATTGCGACGGTCAACGGCGAAGAAACCGCTCGCATCGTTCTCTCTTCTCGCGTGGTGAAAGAAAGCAAAAATCAAATCGTGGAAGTGGGCAGCAAACCCGTTGAGAACACGATCAACGGAAAAAAATACAAAAAGAAAATCGTCATGAAGGCGACAGCCTACGATCCGAGCGCAGGAAAGTGGACCGCTTCCGGAACTCGCGCCCGCGTAGGTGCCGTGGCCGTGGATCCCCGCGTCATTCCCTTGGGGACGAAACTGTACATCGAAAGCGCCGACGGATTCCCCACCTATGGATTTGCCGTAGCGGAAGACACGGGTGGCGCCATTAAAGGCAATCGCATCGACTTGTTCTATAACACATCGGGCGAAGCCAACAACTTCGGCCGACGCAACGTCGTCGTCTATATACTTGAAGAATAGCACAAGGCGCCTTGGGGCGTCTTTTTTCTTTTACAAGTTGTAAAAGGAAATGCGAACCCGGACAATATTCGGGTATAATAGTCCGAAAGGGAGGGAACAACTATGATCGATGAAAAAGATGCATTGCAACTCTTGAAAAAATACAACACCGACCGCTTTCACTTGCGTCACGCCCTCACGGTGAAACACGTGATGGACGCCTTGGCGCGGGAGTTAGGCTACGAAGAAGAGGCGGACTTTTGGGGATTAGTGGGGCTGCTGCACGATGTGGACTACGAAATGTACCCGGACGAACACTGCAAAAAAGCCCCGGAACTTCTCGCGGAAATCGACGCGCCCGACGCCTTGACCCACGCCGTCGTAAGCCACGGGTGGGGCATTTGCGCAGACGTTGAGCCGGAACACACCATGGAAAAGGTGCTTTACGCCACGGATGAGCTTACGGGTCTTATTTACGCCTATTCCCTTATGCGGCCGAGTGCGTCGGTACGGGATATGAAGCTCAAGAGTTTGAAGAAAAAATACAAAGACAAGAAATTTGCCGCCGGCGTGGATCGCAGCATTATCGAACGCGGTGCGGCCATGTTGGATTGGGATTTAGATACGCTTCTTACCCGCACCATGGAGGCCATGGCCCAAAGGGAAGAGGCCGTGGAAAAGGAACTCGCGGCCTTGACGGAAGAAGTCTGAAGATCCGTGGAAGCGTAAAAAAGAGGCGACGCCCCAATAGCGTGTCGCCTCTTTTTGTGTGCGATAAAGTTTCGGAACCTCCCGTTACAACAGGTCGAGCATTTTCATCCAGCCGATGCCGACGGGGTAGGTGACGATGGCGAGAAGAAAACTCGCCGTAATGATTTTTGACGCCAGGCGGTAGTCCGAGCCCATTTCCCTCGTAAAGATAAAACAGTTGACGGCGCAGGGCGTGGCCCAAAAGACGTAGGCGATGCCAAGCTCCTCTTTGCCCATGCCCAGAAGCATCCCCAAGGGAATTAAGAGAAGGGGTGTTACAATGTTTTTAATGGAGGCGGAGGCGACAATCAGACCCCAATCGTCTTTTAGGGACGAAAAATCCAGGCTGGCTCCGATGAGCAAGAGAGACAGAGGCGTGGACAGGCGCGCCAACAGCCGCATACCGTCGGAAAGTCCACGGTAGACGGGGATATGGAGAAAGTGAAAGGCGAGGCCCGCGAGAATGCCGAGAATCATGGGGTTTTTCAAAACCTTGACGGCGACGGACAAAGGCCTTATACCGCCTGCACTTTCGCCGTAGTACGTCAAAATGAAAATCGCCAAAATATTGTACAGACTCAAACCGAAGGCGGTGACGATCATCACGTGTTCCGCCGAAGGCGTGCCGTAGAGAGCGTCCAAGATGGGAAAGCCGACGTAGACGAAATTGGATCGGTAGGCGCAGTGGACGAAGGCCGACAATTTTTTCGGATCCTTAATAAAAAACCGCGCCACAAACCAGGTGCCGAAGAAAATAAGACAGATGCCGAAAAGAATATAGGCCACATAAGCCGTATGTAAGGTGTGAATGTCGGCCGTGCGCATATCTTCGAAAAGCTTTAAGGGAAGGGCGAGGTAAAAAACCAGCCACGTGGCCTTTTTGACAAAGCTATCGTCCAAAAAGCCTTTTTCTTTGGCTCCATAGCCTATGAAAAGAACGAAGAAAATCGGAAAAATAATATTTACGCCAAGTAAAAAATGTGTCATCATGCCCCCCGCTCGATTATAGAAGATTCCCCATCGATTGTAAAATAAAAGCGCGAAAGCGAAGGGGGGTATACACCTTGTTTTGCACCCTTTCTTGTTCTATGATGGAGACAACAGAGTAGAAAGAAGGGGTATAGTGAAAAAACGTCGTTCGCTTTCTCAAGCCATGACCTTTATCCTCATGTTCGGCATCGTCAGCTTGTTTTCGGACATGACCCACGAAGGAGCCGCCGGTTTGCGCGGGGCCTATTTGTCTTTTCTCGGGGCATCCGCCGCCACCATCGGCTTCGTATCCGGTCTCGGGGAACTCGTGGGCTATGCCATGCGCTACGTCTTCGGCGCCCTAACGGATCGGACGGGCAAGTATTGGCCCATGGTGATCGTGGGCTACGTCCTGGACATTGCCGCCGTGCCGGCGTTGGCCCTCGTAGGCGACGGCGGATGGGTGGCCGCATCGGCTCTTTTGATCGTACAGCGCATGGGAAAGGCCATCAAGAAACCGGCCAAGGACACGCTGATGTCCTTTGCGGCGAGCCGCGAGGGGGTAGGAAAGAGCTTCGCCATTCAGGAAATGCTCGATCAAATCGGCGCCTTTTTAGGCCCTCTGCTCCTCTTTGTCGTAATGAACGTAAAGGCAAATTCCCCCGAGGGCGATCTGTACGCCTCGGCCTTTGCGGTGTTGGCCGTCCCCGGCGTCGCGACCCTCGCCCTTCTTCTAATGACCAAGCGTAAATTCCCCAATCCCGAAGAATTCGAAGGAGGAAAAACCGTTTATGCGCCCGTAAAGCTCGAGCGTTCCTTTAAGATTTACATGGCGGGGATCGGCCTTTTCGCCTTCGGCTTTATGGACTACGCCCTTATTTTAATGCACGTCACGAAACACATGGCCCGCCTCTACGGCGGTTTCATCACGACCCGCTCCCTTCCCCTGCTCTACGCTGGGGCGATGTTGGCGGACGCCTTCTCCGCCTTATTTTTCGGACGATGGTTCGATAAAAAAGGCGTCTCTGCCTTGGTTCTTTCTACCGTCGTGGCCGCGCCCTTTGCCCTCGCGGTCTTTTATGCCCGCTCCCTTCCCATGCTTCTTTTGGGCATCGCCCTGTGGGGCGTAGGGATGGGGGCGCAGGAATCGGTCTTAAAGGCCGCCGTGGCCACCATGGTGGACAAATCCGCCCGCGCCACGGGCTACGGGCTCTTCGAGTGCGCCTTCGGCATCTTTTGGTTTTTCGGCAGCTGGCTTTTAGGTGCTCTGTACGACGTGAACATGGCCGCGATGATCGGCCTGTCTGTGGCGGCGCAACTTGCCGCCGTCCCCCTGTTCTACAAGGCGGGGAAGGAATCCTTTTAAGAAAGAGGGTTTTCGGGTAATAAAAGGAGAGAAAAAGGAACGGACTTTATGGATGGAAGAGAGGAAAACATGGAATCCATTTACATTCAAGAAACCTACGGCGAGCGGTTTCAACATTGTTGGGGGTGCGGCCCGAAAAACGAAGACGGCCTTCACCTGAAATCCTATCCCGATGGCGACAAGTGCATATGTACCTTTACTCCCGACGGGAAGTACACCGGCGGCGTGCCCCGAAACCTCTTCGGCGGCATGATCGCCATGCTCTTCGATTGCCACGGAACGGCTTCGGCCGCCTATTTCAAGCATCGGGACAAGGGGCTTTCTTTAACGAAAGATACGGTGATCGGCCGCTTCATTACCGCCCATTTGGAAGTAGACTTTCAAAAGCCCGTGCCCATAAACGCCCCGGTGACGATCACCGCCCGGGCGGAGGAAATCGGCGAGAGAAAAGTCGTCGTCGCCATGGATATGGAGGCGGAAGGAGAACGTCGGGCGACGGCGAAAATGGTAGCCGTGGCCGTGAAGGAACATATGTAGGAGGACGGAATGAAGACATTGGTTGTGGTCGATGCGCAAGTAGATTTCATCTCGGGAACCCTGGCCTGTCGGGGAAGCGAAGAGGCGCTGAAAAGTCTCGTCCAATTTATTGAAGGCCGGCCGGATATGGCCGTGGTCTATACGGCGGACTGGCACAAGCCCACCAACAAAAGTTTTCAAAAAAACGGCGGCATTTGGCCCGTGCATTGCGTGGAAAACACCGACGGTGCCCGCCTTTACGAAGGATTTTACGCCCTGTCTCGAGAAGACGCTCGGCCCGGCGAAAACAATCTCTTTAAAAAAGGCCGTCGGGACGACGTGGAAGAATACTCCGCCTGCTTGGGCAAAAACGCCGCGGGGGACGTGCTGAAAGATTGTATCTCGGGGGAAATCCTCGTAGCGGGGTTCGCCAGCGAATACTGCGTTCGAGAAACCCTTCTCGGCCTCTGCGAAGAAGGACGAAACGCCGCCCTCTACCTTCCCGGCGTTGCCTACGTAGACGAAAAAGACCACGAAAAAAATGTGGCCGATATAAGACGCAGAGGAATAGAAATCCTAGAAAACTGATTTTGCGCGAAGACAAAATCGCGAAGTCTCTATTTTTATTTTTCGCGAACGAACGGGTCTTCTTCCCATAAAAAAAGCCGCGGGTGTGCGATCCCTGCGGCTCTTTTCTTTGTGGAAATGTGTTACGGCGTGTTGCTGTCTTTTTTCGACGTGTCGGACGACGTCTTCTTCGCCGAAGTCGACGACGAGGACTTCAAAGAGGATTTTTTCGTCGAAGATAGAGTGGAATCCTTGGAAGTTTCCCCGTCGGTTTCGTCGCCGAAAGCGTCGGCATCTTTCTTCGACTTGGAGGAGGAAGTGTCGTCCTCGTCCTTTTCCCCGTAAGTCTTTTCCATATGGCGCAAAAGGGCGTCGTCGCTTCCGTCTACGGCATAGTAGCCGTAAGTGGCGTGCACGGGGCCTACCGTGCCGTCGGCACCGTCGCGGTAGAAAATAATGTACTCTTGATTGGGCGTCAGTCCCTTGGGAAGGGGAAGATCCACCGTACTCAGTGCGCCCTTGTAGTTTTTAATAAATTCCAAATCCATCTTGCCGTTGGCGTTGGTGGCGAGCTCCACCAAGGCAATGTAGTCGCTGGCAGCTTCCAAGGCGGCATTTCGCTTGTCCTCGTCGCTGCTTTCGAAGAGAGCCTTTTCCGCGGCGGCCTTGTCCTTTTCCGGCGCGTAGACTTCTTTCGTGTCGGACGTAGCCACTTTGGCGGGCTCTTCCGTCTTTTGAGGAGCGCTTTCCGTCTTCTTGCCGCAGCCGACCAGGCATAGGCACAGAGCCAAAGGAAGCGCCGCGTAATTGAATTTCATTCTATACCTCCTACCCATCCATGGATCTTTTTTCGATTATATCATGAAAAGGCCCCTATGAAAGAAAAAAACCGCGGGAAGTGTTATAATGGCTCTATGAAACTACCTCCAGCCATCCAAACCGTTATGCGCCGCTTTCGCCGGGCGGGGGTCGAAACCTACGTGGTGGGCGGTGCCGTCAGAGACAGCCTCATGGGCATTGAGCCCCACGACTACGACTTAACCACGTCGGCTACCCCGGCGGAAATCCTCGCCATATTACAGGGAGAGAAGACCTTTCGGGAGGGGGAAAAGTACGGCACCGTCGGCCTCGTCACCGCCGCAGGGACGGTGGAGATCACCACATTTCGAATCGACGGCGTCTACTCGGACAATCGCAAGCCCGATTCCGTCACCTTCACCTCGAATTTAAAGGACGACCTCGCCCGCCGGGACTTTACCGTAAATGCCATGGCCTACAGCGAAGAGACGGGCCTGGTGGATCCCTTCGGCGGTCGAGATGATCTGCGCAAAGGGCGGTTGAGAACCGTAGGCGATCCTGCGCGCCGCTTTTCGGAAGACGCCCTTCGAATTTTGCGCGCCTTTCGCTTTATGGGTCAGTTGCACATGACCTTGGACGAAGAATTGCTTCGAGCCGTAAAACAAGCGTCTTACCGCGTGAAGTCCCTCTCCGCCGAGCGCGTGGCCGGGGAGATGGAAAAAATCCTTCTGCAGGATACCCC
>JAEXBU010000103.1 GCA_023393815.1 Bacillota bacterium
TTCCCTAACCGGTCGCTTGTATATACGGGAACAGCTGAATGCGGACAGTTTGTCGGGTTTGGTGCGGCTCATAAAATTTGCCACCCTCCTGACCCTGGCCGTCGAAAGTACGGGAGCCCTCCTTTTGGCGACCCACCTGGTGCCTCTATACGGCCTTAAGAGAGGAATCGCCTACGCGTTCTTTCACTCCGTCAGCGCCTTCTGTAACGCGGGGTTCGACCTTTTCGGCGATTCCCTCGTGTCCTTTCAGGGAGACTTCGTCGTGACGCTGACCGTCGCCGCGCTGATTATCTTAGGCGGCCTCGGCTTTATCGTCTATGCAGATCTTTGGCGCTATAAACGTCGCCGCCGATTGAGCCCCCATACGAAGTTGGTTCTCGTCACTACAGTGGCCTTATTAATTACAGGAACCGCGATGGTCTATGTGTTCGAGTGCAATAATGTGCTTACGTTAAAGCCGATGCCGTTTTCCGAAAAACTACTAGCCTCTTTCTTTCAGTCCGCTACGTTTCGGACGGCAGGATTTAATTCTCTGAATATGGGAGATATTACCGATCCCACGGCCTTCGGAAGTTTGCTTTATATGTTTATCGGAGGATCCCCCGGCTCGACGGCGGGGGGCTTGAAAACGACTACCTTCGCCATTGTTCTCGCCGCCACGTGGGCCAGTCTCCGCGGACGCGAGGATACGGATTTATTTCACCGCCGCGTAGGGAAAGATACGGTGAGAAAAGCATATTCTCTCTTTGTCATCGGGGTATCTTTGGTCTTTTTCGTTTCGGCGGTGGTGGTCATGTTTGAGGGAGGCCGATTGAAGTTTTTGTCTGTCCTCTTCGAGACGTTTTCCGCTTTCGGCACCGTGGGTGTAACGCGGGGGATTACTCAAATAATGAGCGATCCGTCGAAGCTTATTTTGGCCTTTACCATGTATTTGGGGCGAATCGGTCCGACGACGTTCGCCATGGGGCTGTTTCAGAGAGAGCACAAACGAAAATTCCGCTATGCGGAAGGAAAATTTATTGTGGGATAGGAGAGAGCCATGGTTAAAAGTTTTATCGTCTTCGGTCTGGGACGTTTAGGATCTACGGTGGCAAAGACATTGTTTACTATGCACAATGACGTCTTGGCCGTGGACATCAATCCCGAGCGCGTAAAATATGTATCGGAAAATGTCACCACAGCGATTCAAGCCGATTTATTGGATGAGGACGTCTTCGACGATTTGGGTCTGGGTAACTTTGACTGCGCCGTCATTGCCATCGGGAGCAGTTTGGATTCCGCCATTATGGCTACTATCGCCTGTGTGGAAGCGGGCATCCCTTTGATTGTCGCCAAGGCACCGACGAAGCGTTACGGTCATATTCTCAAGCGACTCGGTGCCCACACGATTATTTATCCGGAAATCGACATGGGTATGCGCTTGGCGAAGCAGTTGAGTGATAACGGCATCACAGATTACGTAGAGTTATCCGATGACTACGGAATCGTAGAATACGAAGTGGCAAAAGATTGGGTTGGAAAGACAATTCGCGAGCTCCAGCTCCGGTCTGAATTTCACGTAAATGTCATCGCTATTCGTCGAGGAGAGGATTTGATCGTTCGCTGCGTGGCAGAGGAAACGCTCCGAGAAAATGACATTATCATTTTCTTTGGAAGCGACGACGATCTGGAACAATTGCAAAATGAGCGCCATGATAAAAACCATTGATTCTAAAGGAAACGCACGCTTTAAAGCGTGGAAAAAATTAAAGGATAAACAATACCGCCATCGAGCGCAAAATCTTTTGGTGGAAGGCGCCGTCGTTATCGAGGAAGTAATGGAGGAAGGTTACGTAGAAGAACTGATTGTGGATAAGGACAAGAGGGACGCATACCTGTCTTTTATTGAAAATGTACCGGTGGAGGTAACGCTACTGGAGCATCGCTTATTTAAAGAGTTGGTTTCTACAGAGACGGATCAAGGTCTTATTGCGCGGTGTCGCAGTTTTCTAACGGACGCGGAAAAAATGCCGAAGACCGGACGATTTCTCTATGCCGACGGCGTACAGGATCCCGGAAATCTGGGCGGTATGATTCGCTCCGCCGAAGCCTTTTGTTTTGACGGCGTTTTGATCGGGCCGGGGACGGTGGATCCCACCAACGACAAATGCGTTCGCGCGTCCATGGCATCGGCCTTTCGCTTGCCCATCGCCTATGTAACGGATGAAGAGCTGCTCCACATGAAGACGCGCTGCCGATTTGTCGCTCTGGATATTCGAGGAAAAGATAGGATCCCTGCGGACGATAGGAGAAATATTGTTCTGATTGTGGGCAATGAAGCGCGCGGTATTCGAGAAAATTTGTTGCGCGAAGTGGATTTACGTCTTCGGATTCCCATGAAAGAGACCATCGATTCCTTAAACGCCAACGTAGCCGCATCCATCGCCATGTTTGTTATAGAAGGAGGAGGACAATGAGTCAGATCGTACAACCATCTACATTACCGGGCTTTATGGAACTTTTGCCCAAAGACCAATTGGTCTTTAATCGCATGAAAGATATTATTCGAAAAAATTACGAAGAGAAGGGGTTTTTGCCTATCGATACTCCGGTATTGGAAAAAGAGGAAATTCTCCTGGCGAAGGGGGGTGGTGAAACGGAAAAACAAGTATACGCCTTTAAAAAGGGCTCTACCGACATTGCCATGCGTTTCGACTTAACGGTTCCCCTGGCTCGCTACGTGGCCCAACATTACAGCGAGCTCAGTTTTCCCTTTCGCCGCTATCACATTGGCAAAGTATATCGGGGCGAACGGGCGCAAAAAGGGCGCTTCCGCGAGTTTTACCAATGCGATATCGATATTATCGGAAATGGGAAATTGTCCCTTTTTAACGACGGGGAGATTCCCTCGGTAATTGCCAAGACTTTTCAGGATCTCGGCTTTGAATCGTTTACCATCCACATGAACAATCGCCACATTTTAAACGGCTTTTATCGCGCTTTGGGAATCACTGAGTCCCAAGAGGTGCTGCGTATCGTGGACAAGGTGGACAAAATCGGCCTAGATCAGGTAAAGGAAGAGTTGCTGAAGATTGAACTAAAAAAAGAGGCCGTAGAAAAAATTGCCGACTTTATCGCCATATCCGGTACCACTGACGGGGTATTTGAGGCCTTAGACAGATTGGGGATTGAGGATGAAGAATTTAAAACCGGCATTCGCGAATTAAAAGAAGTCTTTTCCATCGCACGTGCCCTCGGCGTGTCGGACAAGCACATGATCCCCGACATGAAAATTGCCCGCGGCTTGGATTACTACACGGGAACGGTTTACGAAACCATCTTGGACGACTATCCGTCCATCGGTTCCGTCTGTAGTGGCGGCCGCTACGATAATTTGGCGGAGCATTACACCAATCAAAAACTTCCCGGCGTGGGCATTTCCATCGGTTTGTCCCGCCTCTATTATCAATTAAACGAAGCGGGACTTTTAAAAGAATACGACGATAGATCGTCGGATGTATTAATCATCCCATTCGACGAGACGACAGAGGCAGGGCTTGCTCTTTTAAGAACCCTTCGGGATGCGGGTATTCGCTGTATTTTCTACGGGGAGTCCGGAAAAATCGGAAAGAAATTTAAATACGCCGATCACTTAAATGTGGCCTACGCCATCGTTTTGGGTCAATCGGAAGTGGAAAGTGGTATGCCGACGGTTCGCAATATGAAGAGCGGGGAAGAAACATCGATGACCGTCAGTGAAATCGTAGATTTTTTCAAAAGTGAAGCGTAAAAGAACAATCATCTTGCAAATCTTGTGGGAATCTGCTATACTTCTTACCATGAATGAAGGGACGAGTACACAAACCCCTAGCGAAAGAGGACGGTGAAAGCTCTTGCATTTGTGGAAAACCAACCCGGACACCTGCCTTAATCGGCAGCGCTTAACAGGCGTTACATGTTTTGAGAAGTAATGAAGGTGGAACCACGGTACCGATCGTCCTTTTTTTGGGCGGTCGGTTTTTTTTATGAGGTGAATGATGTTTAAGTTAACTTTACCTGATGGAAGTGTAAAAGAGTACGAATCGAAGAAATCTGTAAAAGAAGTAATCGCCGACATCTCGGAAGGCTTGGAACGTGCCAGCGTAGGTTGCGTCTTTAACGGTCGAATCTTGGGCAAACATGACTTCATCGACGAAGATGGCGTCATGAAGGTTGTTAAGTTCGAAGATGCGGAAGGGAAGCAAATTTTCTGGCACTCTACGGCACATTTAATGGCTTACGCCATTAAGCGTTTGTGGCCCAACACAAAATTTGCCATCGGCCCCTCCATTGAAAACGGCTTTTACTACGACATCGACTTGGACGAACAACTGGGCACCGATGACTTGGAAAAAATCGAAAAGGAAATGAAGGTCATCGTCAAGGAAGGGCCGGTTTTTGAACGAAAGGTGCTTTCCAAGGCTGAGGCGGAAGATCTGTTTAAGGACGAACCCTATAAAATCGAATTGATCGAAGACTTGCCCGCAGGGGAAGAAATCTCCATCTATACCTTGGGCGAATATGTGGATCTGTGCCGCGGGCCGCATCTTGAAAGTGTAAAAGACATTAAGGCCGTAAAGCTTACTTCCATTGCGGGCGCTTACTGGCGCGGCGACGAGAAAAACAAAATGCTTCAACGTATCTACGGCATTTCTTTTCCGAAGAAGAAAGAGCTGGACGAATACATGGAACGCTTGGAAGAAGCGAAACGCCGCGACCATAGAAAGATCGGGCGCGAACTGGATCTGTTCAGCTTCCGCGAAGAAGGCCCGGGATTTCCCTTCTTCCACCCGAAGGGAATGCTCGTGCGAAATGAGCTGGAAAAATTTTGGCGCGATCTTCAAATTGAAAGGGGCTATGGCGAAATCAAAACGCCTATGATCTTAAACGAAGACCTGTGGCATCGTTCCGGTCACTGGGATCACTATCGCGACAATATGTACTTCACCAAGATTGACGGCGAAGATTACGCGATCAAGCCCATGAACTGCCCGGGGTCGATTTTGGTGTATGAACAAAATATGCACTCTTACAGAGACTTCCCCATCAAACTCATGGAATTCGGCCAAGTTCACCGCCACGAGTTGTCCGGCGCGTTACACGGCTTATTCAGAGTGCGTACCTTTACACAAGACGACGCCCATGTATTCATGCTTCCCGATCAAATCCAGGAAGAAGTCATTAAGTTAATCGACTTGGCCGACGAATTGTACAATACCTTCGGTTTCGACTACACCGTAGAACTGTCCACGCGTCCGGAAGACAGCATGGGTACGGACGAACAATGGGATACGGCCATTGACGCTTTGAAAAAAGCATTGGACAGCAAAGGGATGGATTACGAAATCAATGAAGGCGACGGTGCCTTCTACGGTCCGAAGATTGACTTTCACCTGCGCGATGCCATCGGTCGTACGTGGCAATGCGGAACCATTCAGTTGGATTTCCAAATGCCCGAACGTTTTGAGCTGACCTACATCGATGAAAATGGCGAAAAGAAACAACCGGTAATGAGTCACCGCGCCCTCATGGGCTCCATGGAACGCTTCTTCGGTATTTTGGTCGAACACTTTGCCGGAAAATTCCCCTTGTGGCTCGCCCCGGTTCAAGTGAAAGTTTTGCCCATTAGCGAAAAATTCCACGACTATGCCAAGGAAGTTACCGACGAGTTAAAATCCAACGGGTTCCGCGCCGAGTTCGACGAACGCAATGAAAAGATCGGCAAGAAGATTCGCGACGCCCAATTGGAACGAGTCAACTACATGGTCATCGTTGGCGAAAAAGAAGCGAACAGCGGAAACATTTCCGTTCGCAACCGAGATGGCGAAGAGCGGTCGGAGGTCAAGATGGGCGACTTTATGAGCGAACTGAAAGACGAAGTGGAAAGCAAAAAAATTGACTAAAATCTACGCATTCGGCGATTCCTATGTGGAAGGTTACGGCGTCGATCCGTCCGAATGTTGGGTGTCGCAACTGGAAGAGCGACTAAAGCGTCCGATCGTCAATTTAGGAAGAAACGGAGCCTGGATTACGGAACTGGCGCAACGGCCGCCGGCATTGGAAGCGGGAGATGTGCTCCTCGTGTTAGGCGGTGCGAACGATCTTTTAGGCGAGGGTACGGTGACTCAGGTGCTCGATGCTTACAAAGGATTGTGCAGTTACGCGAGGCGTTTCAGTGCAAAATGCCTGATTATCGTGCCGCCGACACCTCAAATCGTCGAAGACGACCTATTTGTGGGACTGAACATGATCGTTTCTTTACAAGAGAAGATGAAAGAGCTGAACGAACGCGCCGAAGGTCTTCATTTAGATGACGTACTGCCGAGAGATCCCAGTCTATATTTGGACGGAATTCACCTTTTCCCGGAAGGACATAGACGAATCGCACAGGCTGTCTATGATTGTATAGTCAAAGAGAATTGGATTTAGAGTAAAGAGCTTGCAAGTTTTTGCAGGCTCTTTTTTGCCCTTATTTCACGGAAATTCCATCGACAGGACATAGGCACTTTGATACAATAAACAGGAGGTGATGGTGTGAAGTTTCATTTTTTATCTTCAAACAAAGGCGATATCCCGGAACGCAACGGGGAGATGAAACCTTTCATAAAAGATACAATCGATCGAATCAAAGCGGGAAATTTTACGAAGAAAGAGCAAACAGCTCTGGCGGCCGTACTGTTATTGGCGGCATCGGGGGCGGGTTATGGTGCCTTTATCCACGCGCCTTTGGCGCAACAAGAGGCCTTAAAAGCGGCCTTAAAGGCTACACCGGCCGTGGCTCATGCACAGGAAGGGCCGGGTACGGCCTTCGCCAATGAAAAATCTACGTTGCAGGAAACGGATGTGGAGCAAGCCATAGCCAACGACATCGCGTCGGATCCCAACGTAGCAATTACTAGTGAAGAAGTAGTGCCGGACGGAGACAGCGCGGGTTTAATGAATATAGTAGTGGATCATTATGGTTCGGCGGACACCTTAAGTCAGTACCTCGAAACCTTGCAAGGGGTGTCCTACAAACTGACCATCGATTCCATCAGTTACAATAAGGATCCGTCCAATGTGGAATCGTCCTCTATTCGCCTGTCCGTTCCCTATAAAGTTGTGGACAACAGCTTGGCATCCAAGAGCTTCCAAGCACCGGCTCCGGAACAAACGCCGGCCACGGCGCCGGAAACGACGGCGACGCCGGGCAATGGAAAATCCACTACCACGACTCCGTCCACGTCATCGGGAAGCGGTTACTATTCCGGAAATACTTCTACATCATCGACGAGATCCGGCAGTTGGACACCGAGTCGCCCGACAATAACGACGACGGTTACCCCGTCGACGAATACGACCAAGACGCCGACGACGAAGCCTGCGGCGCAACCCAAGCCCCAAGTGAAACCCCAATCGAATACGCCGCCGAAGACGAAAGAAACCGTCTACTTAGCTCCGGCGATTACGCGCTATTCTATTTTCGACTCCATTCTCTCTGCGTCCATGGCCGACGGACTGCCTGTAAATTTGCAGGCGCAAACGGATACGACCGTGGAAAAGCGGGATCAAATTCTTGCTGTGACCTTCGTTACGCCGCCAAAAGAGGAAGGCGCTGAAGAACGGAAGCGGGTTGTAAATTTAGATACCGGAGGATTCTACCTTCCGAAAAACGGTTACGAATTCAGCATTGATGTGTCGGCCAACGGAAAAACGACGGGGAACTATAGTTTAATCTTGGCCGATTTGGAAGGAAACAGCAAAGAAGTGCTATCTACTCGGCAAGACGATCTCGGCGACGGTTTTGTGCGCGTCTTCTTCCCCTTAAACGGCATGGACGGCACGATACGAGCCAACCAAATTCGCTACACCTTTACGGATCAAGGGGATGTGCAAGAGTTGATTGCACTACGAAACGTACAAATCTTATCCCATGAAAAATAAATTACACGGAATGACCCTCGTGGAATTGATTTGCGTCGTCGCCATTGTGTCGGTGCTTATCGCCATAGGTGTCATGGGCTTACATGGCGTTCGGCGGTTCAAGGCTGAACGCCAAATTCATACAATCACGGGCGAACTGAGCGACTTGAGAAAGCGTGCCATGACCCGACGAAGCGCCACGCAGATGCTATTTCAAAAGGACAGTTACGTCGTGAAATGGGAGAGCGAGGCAAAGACCGTTCCTTATGAAGAAAAATTGGCCTTTGTCGAAGCCGACACGACGGACGGCCGATCGAAGATCGTCTTTACCGCTTCGGGGAGGCCGTCGAATTGTGGAACGATCACGTTTCGCGTGGGGAAGGAAGCGTACCGCGTGATCGTCGCGCCGGTAAGCGGACGCATTCGAATGGAGAAAATCCATGAAAAAGACTAGTTTTACATTACTGGAAGTCATGGTGGCCGCGGCCATTGTCGGATTGATCACCGTTATGCTCACGGGCTTTTTGGGAAGCGGTTTTCAGCAATTGACAGCGCAAGAAGATCGCCGAAGTCGACTGAACCGTGCGTGCAATACCATGGAATCTTACATGGCCTATGCAGATCAGGCGGAAGAAGGAATCTGCGTGCGCCTTTCGAACTACGACGCCCATACAGAAAAGGTGGAGGTGTTGGATGAAAAGACGGGGAAGTGCCTGCTGGTGGCTCTGCGGCCGAAAGAGAGCCTTTACACTCCTTGAGCTCCTTTTGGCCATGGCCATCGGGGCCGTTTTGATCGCCCTGTTAAGTCAAATGCTCTTTAGCGGACTTCACGGTGCGGCGGTTTTCAGTAAACGGCTCAATCGGGACAACGACGTCTCTTTTGCCATGAATTCCATGGTCGATGAACTGATGGAAGCCGACGCCATTTATAAAATTCAGGATCACGCCATTCAGTTCTACGTACGTGAAAAAGGGCGTGACGGACACAAAGTAGTCGCATATATTTTAGAAAAGGACGTCCTTTCCCGCTACGGCGTTCACGATCACGTAAAGTATGATAAAGAACGGCTCAACCTGAAGCGCGGCATTCGCACCGTCCTCTTGTATAAGGTGGAAGATATGCATTTTGAACAAGACGGCGATGCACTCGTTATTCACATGAAGTGCGGAAAACAAAGGGATCGAATCGTCGCGCTGCGAGGCCGCTATGAGTAAGCGCCGCGGATCCATTGCCCTTATGGCCATTTTTATTTTCGCCATCGTCAGTTTGTTGGCTTTGGTTATCTTTTCGCGCTTAGAAGACAACCTGCTTTTACTGGACACGGAAAAAGACGAAAAGCAATCCTCTTATTACGCCGAATCCTTGGCCTATTTGGCTCGTCGGGAAATAAAACGCGCGCAACTCGAATCCGTTCTTTCCTTCGGAAGAGAATTTACGTTGCCCAAGCCGGAATTTGAGAATATACGTGCCGAAAAAGTACAATTGGTACCCGTGAGAGAAGAAGGGCGCTATAGCGCCGTGAAGTTAGAAACTTGGTGCACGTACAAAGGAATCCACACGGTGGCGCAACTTTATTTTCAGGGAGTGAATCCTCTGTTCGATCAAAAAGACGGCGTCCTCAGTACAGAAGAAATGAGGGAAGAGGGCGTTTATGATCGGTGGAAAATTGCGTTGGAAGAACAATTTGTAAAGACACCTCCTTCCAATATAACGCAACGGACGAGCGATAAAGCGGTCACCATCCGAAGAAAGGGTACATCCTACGTACAGGTTTCGGAAGAAGGGATTGAAAAAGATTTTTCCCCTGTAATGGGAACCTTGCGCTGGGAAGTGGCGGGCCTCGTCAAAGTTGAAGGTCCCATGGAGATTCGCGGCGTTTTATGGTTAAAGCCGGGAGCGCATATAGAAGGCGATGTGCACGTCGAAGGCGTATTGATTCGCGAGGCGGGTTCGGCCGTGGACGGATCCCTCGTCGTGGACGGCCTTCTCATGGGAGAAAAGACGGGATCGATCCGGGCAAACTTTCAACCGAGAAATGTAGAAAAAGTATTCTGCTTTTTCGACGAATTTATAAAGCCGAACGATTACCGTCTGAAAAAGCTTTACTAAGTCGAGAGTTTCATACCTTGTGAGTTATTTTTCAATTTGATATAATAAATGAGCAGTACAATTAAGGAGGAAATTATGATCTCAGCTGGTGATTTTAGAAAAGGCGTAACTTTTGTAATGGATGGAGATGTCTACCAAGTCGTAGATTTTCAACACGTGAAGCCGGGTAAGGGCGCGGCCTTTGTGCGCGCAAAAATTCGTTCGGTGTTAAACGGCGGTGCGAAGGAAACGACCTTCAACCCTTCCGAAAAGTTTGAAAATGCCGTGATCGAAACGAAACAAATGCAATATTTGTATTCCGACGGCACGCTGTACTACTTTATGGACAACGAAACGTACGAACAAATGCCCATCGAAAAGGAATTCGTGGAAAATGCGCTGAACTTTATGCGTGAAAACGACATGGCAACCATTCAAATCTATCAAAACAAGCCTTTTAATGTCACACCGGAAAACTTTGTCGAATTGGAAGTAACGGAAACGGAGCCCGGCGTAAAGGGCGATACCACTTCCGGCGCGACGAAGCCCGCCACAGTAGAGACAGGTTTCACCCTGCTTGTACCGTTGTTCGTCGATAGGGGAGATATTATTCGCATTGATACGCGCAGCGGCGAGTATATGTCCAGAGTGTAGCCAAGGAGGCAACCATGAAAAACATTTTGCAGCGAATCGCTTATGTTCAAGGTTTAGCGGATGGACTGGGACTGGAAGAAACATCCAAAGAGGGACAAATTTTATTGGAACTCGTCGATGTTGTAGCGGAATTGGCAGAAGTTGTCGACGAAAAGTTTGAAGACATGGAAAGCTACGTAGACGCGGTAGAAGAAGATCTTTCCGAATTGGAAGAGTACGTCTACGAAGAAGAGGATTACGACGATTACGACGACTTTGATCTGGATGATTACGACTTTTTCGATGAGTATCAAGACGCCAACGACATCAACTACGACGACATGGAACCGATCGAAGAAGATGCCGAATAGATAAAAAGGAACCGCCTTCGGGCGGCTTTTTCTTGGCTTTAAAATATCCATTGGGGAGAAACCTTCTCAATGGATATTTTTATTAAAAAAGATAGCATTTGCTTTCCAATCACCGAAAATGAAATCATCACAAAAGAATAACGGGGTACCAAGTGAGGGAAGAGCGCGAATCGCCCGAAAAAATAATCAGGAAAACGTTGGACAAATAATAATAATAATATAATGAATACAGAATTCAAAACAGCAGCATTTTACAACCATGCAATCCCTTTGCATCATCCAGCGGAGAAGCCATAAAAGGAGGTGATGCCGCGTAGTAGAGGGCGATTCTGTAACTTTTCTACAGAACCCTATAGGCCATTGCTTGGGTATGCGCAAAAAACGGATACGATCATGAGCGAAATGGAAGGAGCATGCTTTATGAAATTCTTTAGACAGGTCGCCTATGTTGCGGTTGCCGTCTTATTACTTATTGTTCCCGGCGGTAGTGCGCAGGCAAAAAGTACGGAAACCGTCGAGAGAGCGGCGGTGGATGTGATTGTCAAGGGAAAATTGTTGGAACGAGGAGGCAAGGGAGATTCGTTTTCTGCCGGATTTATTAAAAATAACAGAACCTACATTCCCGTGCGCAGTGTAAGCGAAACCTTAGGTTATGAGGTAAACTATACAGAGAAAGATAAAAAAATAGACATCACCAAAGGCAACCGGCACATTGCAATGCAAATTGGAAGCAGATGCCTCGTGAAGGGAAACACCAGTTTCGACATGGATGTGGCGCCGCTTTTGGTCGACGGGACAAGCTATTTGCCGGCACGCTATTTAGTGGAAGCCATGGAAGAGACGGTACATTGGGACGGAGCAAATCGCGTCGTCTTGCTTTCGACGCCGTCTTTTGACGATTCCGCAAAGGGAAGCGTGAAAGAATTTGTCGTTGGAGACTATCGTTTTACATTGTGTTTTCCGAAGGAGTTTGAGGAACGGATTTTAGTAAAACAGGGAAAAGAGGGCGGCAGCGTCGAATTTTACGACCGCTACAATCATGATTCTTCAAACGAAAATCATCCCTCCGGCCACTTATATAGCTTGTTAGTGTCGAAACGTCCGTCGGTAATCGATGCCCCGGGCATCGTATTCTCCTACAAGGATGGAAACTACTTGAATGCAGCCATGGAAGGCGGCGTCGAGTACAATTCGCAAGACAAAGAGTCCACCGACCAATACAAGAAAAGCATGGAACAGGTAGAAGCGGTATTTACCACCTACAAAGGGAGGAAATAGTCGGTACGTATCGTTAAGTTTCGATGAAAACAAGCAATGAAAAAAGGCAACCATCGTGCGGTGGTTGCCTTTTCTAATACAAAAAAGTCCCTCCGTACTTGGACAGATGGATGTTCTTAGTAGGTTGGGATTTTCTGAAAGGGGCTGTATAATAGAGGTACTGGGAACACCCTATGGTAGTGTCCTATGAGAAATATCGCAAGTTCCTCAGAGAAAAGCATCTCACATCGCGCAGTTTGGGCAAGGAACTCCCTATCGCTTCAAGCACCATGACAAGGCGGAGGCGCGATGTAGAGGTATCCCTCTCTTTGCCGGGGAAAATATGCCGGGCATGGGATGTGAACTTTTGGGACTTGGCGGATTACCTGAAGGAACGGGAGGAAGAAAACGAATGGCCAATTTATCGCAGGAAAAACGCCGGCGTATGTTCGCTTTCCTTGAGACGATGAAGCAGGAGCATATGGATGATGACAGGGTGCTTGCTGCGATTGGAGAGATTGAAACAGAATTAAACGCAAAGAAGTATGGCTTGGTGTGGGAACAGCACGAAGAGGCCGTCGACGTTGCCATGCGTGAAAATATCCCCGTGTTCACCGAGGTAAAAGAAAAAGAGATTGTAGACGCTCCGGGAGAAAGCTATAACTTTCTGCTGGAAGGAGATAACCTACATAGCTTGTATTTGCTCGAGAAGACGCATAAGGGTAAGGTGGACGTAATTTATATTGAGAACAGTATATAGGATTTACTGCGAGATTTAAACTTGTAAAAACGGCTATTTCAAGCTTTTTCTAAATATTAAATACTCAGTTGACCATGAAACAAGGGTCTTTTTTATTGCTTATTTTTTAAAATGTAGAATTCTGCATACCACTAGAAAAATAAATTCTTATACTATTTAACGCTTATAAAAAAGAGGTGTGCAAAATAACTTGACTTATTTTTCTTTTTGAGCAATGTATGTAGTCAAGGAGGCATGATAAATGAGAGAAGTAGATGAAGTTATCAAAGATCAAATGGATTATATCCTTTCCAAAATTTATCTAGAGTATTTATACAACACTCTAGTGATTGACAAAAAAGAAAAGAATCGTGTTTTAGGAATTTTAAAGAAGAAATATGTTCCACCTACTCAAATGCTAGAGGGATACAATGGGAAAAAGAATATTTAAAATAGATGATAATATACCAAAGTTAAATGACTTCAGAAAGACAAGAGTTGCAGCATATGCACGTGTATCAACAGATAAAGATGAACAGCTTAATAGTTTGGATGCACAAAGGGATTATTTTTCACTACTCATCAAATCAAACCTAACATGGGAATATGCTGGAATATATTACGATGATGGTTTTTCGGGTCTAAACCATAAAAATAGAGACGGATTTAATAATATGATAGACGATGCTCTAGACGGTAAAATTGACCTTATATTAACTAAGTCTATATCAAGGTTTGCAAGAAACACGCTCGATTCACTTGAGGTGTTAAGGAAGTTAAAAGATAAAGGTATTGGAGTTTATTTCCAAAAAGAGAACATAAACACCCTAGACGGGAAAGGTGAGTTTGTGCTAACCCTTATGGCCAGCTTTGCACAAGAAGAATCAAGATCCATATCTGAAAATGTCGTATGGGGCAAGAGAAAATCTTTTTCTAAGGGTAGAGTTAGTATTCCCTTTTCAAATGTCATTGGATACAAAAGAGGTAAAAATGGAGAGTTAAAGGTAGATAAAAAAGAATCTAGAATAATAGAATATATTTTTTATTTAGCTATTCTTAACTATTCACCAGCCCAAATAGTGAAAAAACTTGAAGAGAACAATATTCCATCACCTATGGGTAATAAAAATTGGAATAATATTGCAGTAAGAAATATACTCTCCAATGAAAAATACAAAGGCGATGCCTTACTTCAGAAAACTTTCACTATAAATTATCTGACGAAAGAAAAAAAGAAGAACGAAGGAGAACTTCCAATGTATTATGTAGAAAACAGCCATGAGCCAATAGTAAGTAAGGATATATCAAACACTGCAATAAAAATGATGGAAGATAAGTTCAAGTCTACAAATAGGCCTTGGGGCTTGAGTGAGAAAATAATTTGTGGAGAATGTGGTGCTTATATGGGAAGTTTTATGGTTCATCCTGAATGGAGAGGGGGACGACTTGCTTGGAGATGTAGAAATAGAAGGACAAAAAAGACAAATTGTAAAACAAGTCATGTTTACTACGATAGAGTTTATGATGCTATTGAAAATGAAGTAAAAAATGTAATCAACCAGAGGGAAGATATAAGAAATGGCGTACTCAATATAGTTGGAGATCTACATATTCCTACTCAAGCATCCATCGAAAAAATATCTTGTTTAAGAGATGATTTAGATAGTATTATAAAAAGCATCATTGTATATGAAGATCACACTGCAGTAATTGAATTTATAGATGGTACAAAGGCTAATACTCAAATTACTGGAACTGGCAAAAGACTAGGAAGAAAAATAGAAAATGCAAAAGATGATTCAAAAACACTAATAGATTTCTATAAATGGTTAGATGAAAGCACTACATACAAATATGCCACAAAAGCAAATATTAGGAGTGGTTTAAGAATTGCTAACGAAATTCTAGAATTATCTAAGCATAAATCATATTTGAATGAGTTAAAGAGCCAGCCTAATTTTATTAATTTAAAAGAAAGACAGCAAAAATTAGCTAAATTCAGTATTGGTGTATACTTAAGGTATATTACTGAAGATGAAGAGAACCTGTGAAAGATGACCTTTACAGGTTCTACTCTATATTCCCTTAGCATATACGAAATCAAAACTTCCATCTTCATGTACTATCATTTTTTCAAGCATTAAATTCCAAAGAAGGGGATCAAAATCTTTTAGTGGCTTTAGAGTGTTTAGCTTTCCTATGAAAAAGTCATACTTTAATTTTCTAGATTCTAAATCCTGAATTTTTTCAATTAAACCTTCGTAGGTTTCTTTTTCTTTATTAAAAGCATTTACTAGTTTTTCATATTTCTTAGCATATTCAACTTGGTTAGAACTCACTTTTGAGTTTTCTTCAATAAGCTTTTCTATTTTTCCCTTACTAGAATTCATACTTTCAATTGAAATCTCTAATTCATCATTCAGCTTTCTTGTATCAAAGATGTCTTCTAAAAGTTTCAAGTCTTCAAGGATATGCTTCTTATCAGAAATAAGTTCATTAACTGATTCAATAAAGGCATTTTTAATATCTTCTTCGTAGAGATGAGGAGTTCTACAGGGATTTTCACCTTTTTTATACTTATGGTTACATCTCCAAATAACTCTCTCATACTTGGTGTTAGAATGCCAAGTCTTAGGTCCGAAGTAAGAACCACATTGACTGCAGACAATCTTTGATGAAAAGATATTATTCTTATACTTAGGTTCATTTTCAAAAAGCAATTGAACATAGTTCCATACCTCTGGATCTATTATAGGTTCGTGGTTCTTTTCTACATAGTATTGGGGTATTTCCCCTTCATTAATTTTCTTTTCTTTTGTGAGGAAGTTTACTGTAAATGATTTTTGAAGTAAGGCATCACCTTTATATTTTTCATTTGTTAGAATGGATTTGACACGACCAGCGGACCAAGTCTTTTTCCCTTGAGTTGTAGGTATGCCATCCTCTGTTAACATCTTTGCTATTCTGTAGGGAGTATTTCCTTCAAGGTAGTAAGAGTAAATTTTTCTGACAATCTTAGCCTCTTCTTTATTAACCACCAAATTTCCGTCCGGACCTCGATCATAGCCTAAGAAGTTTTTAAAAGGTACAGTTACTTTACCATCAGCAAATCTTTTTCTTTGTCCCCAAGTTACGTTTTCTGAAATAGACCTTGATTCTTCTTGGGCGAGGGAAGACATAATGGTTATTAATAATTCGCCCTTAGAATCAAATGTCCAGATATTTTCTTTTTCAAAATAAACCTCAACACCTGCATCTTTTAGTTCACGAACCGTTGTTAATGAATCGACAGTATTTCTAGCAAATCTTGATACAGATTTTGTAATTATTAAATCTATTTTTCCGTCCAAGGCGTCTTTAACCATAGAGTTGAACCCTTCTCTATGTTTTCTGTTGGTTCCAGAAATGCCCTCATCAGTATAGATGCCAACAAAAACCCAATCCGCTCTATTAGAAATATAGTTAGTATAATAATCTACTTGAGCCTCATAAGAAGTAAATTGTTCATCTGAGTCAGTAGATACCCTAGCATATCCAGCAACACGCCTTTTAGCTACTTGGACTTTAGATTTTGATGAATATTTAGTCTTGGTTGCAGGTATTGTTGTTACCTTTTTCTTCATGTTTTTCTCGCCACCTTTCTTTATTTGCTTTACCTATTTTTCTTTTTGTTTCTTCTGAATGCTTAGGTTTTGGTCGTGCTGGATTACTATATTCTCTGTTAGTAATTTTTCCGTCCTTATAATAGAAGTAGATCACATTATCCTTTATTCCAAGTTTAGATAATTTATCAATCATTATTTTGCTGTCGAATCTATCAAGGTTTAGTTCCTCAGCTACAATATTTTCCAGAACAGTCAAGTGGATGGTTGAGTTTTTACATTCACTGGATGGACTAGAGCAATAGTAGCAGATTGCTTCATCTCCGTTAGCATATTTTTTCTTTTGTCTTCTGTAACTTTTGCCACATTTCTCACATTTTATGAAACTTGAAAAGTCATTAAATCTTTTTATTTTTCTAGAAAACTCAGGGCTCTTTCTTAATTTTGCATATTCAAGTCTAGCTTCATCTGTCCACCAATCTTTCTTAGCAGTTGATTTCCATTTTACTTTTTTCTTACTACCATCTATAAAGATAAATTCAAGAAGTCCTGGCTCTAATACATTAATATCCGTAATGTTTTCGTAGAATATTTCTTCCGAGAAGTTTTCAATTCCTAAAACCTCGCAACACTTATTTTTAAGAATATACTCAGGTATAGATGGGTTGATGCAACCTTTTCTATTGGCATCTTTTTGACCTGCACACATCCATACAATATTTTTACCACGTCCATTCCTTTTATTTCTTTGACTTCTCTGAAAGTTTCTACCACATGAACAATGAATGTTACTAGTAAAACAAGTGACGTTTAAGGACATATTTGCTCGTGATCCAAGTTCTCTTCGTTTTGCTAATTCTTTTTGGACTTTTTCATAAGTCTCAAGTTCTATTATCTTTGGATGAGTTCCCTCACTCCAGTACATAGGTAGTTCGCCTTCGTTTTTTGTTTCTTTCTTAGTAATAAAATCGGTATATGTTTTCTGAAGTAGGGAATTCCCTGTGTATTTTTCCTGTCGTAGAATAGCCCTTATGCTTGATGCAGGTAGAGGCTTACCAGTGAGCCCTTTTACACCTTTTTCTCTAAGTTCCTTTTCTGTTGTCTCAGCTGATTTGCCATTTAAGAAGTTCTGAAAGCAGTATTTAATAACTTCAGCCTCTTGAGGGACAAGATTAAATTTCTCTCCATCCCATCTGTAGCCATAGAGGACAAAGGAGTTAACCTTGCCTTTTTCAAAGTTTTTTCTAATACCCCATTTTACATTATTAGAAATTGACCTTGCTTCTTCCTGAGCAAATGATGCAAGGATTGATAGCATAAGTTCCCCATCTCCAGAAAAGGTCTTTATATTTTCTTTTTCAAAGTAAACTTCAACACCTATTGACTTCAAGTGCCTAACTATCTCAAGTAGGTCAAGCGTGTTTCTTCCAAATCTTGAGATGGACTTAGTAAGAATTAAATCAATCTTTCCTTCCTCACAAGTCTTTAGCATCTCTTGAAAACCCTCACGATTGGCATTTGCTCCAGATACACCAAGGTCTGAAAAGACACCTGCAAACTCCCAATCTTTATTTTTAGTTATTAGGTCGTTATAATAACTGACCTGTTGGGACAGTGAGTTGAGAGTTCTTCCTTTAGCCACGGAGACCCTCGCATATGCTGCGACCCTTCTTTTCTTTTTTAATTCGGGAATTTTTGCCTCAATCTTTTGTATTCTTTTCATGATACTTCCTCCCTTCACATACATATATCAATATATAGGGGCTGGAAGTCAAGTAATATCAAGCATAAAAGGGATAATACTAGCAGAGTATTTGTCCATTAGTTTAACAACTAGAGACTTAAATTCCTTTGATGTGATTATTTTTTCATCTCTTAATTCTTTGAATATTAGATAGGAAGTGTAGAACTCAAACTCATTATTCATGGCCAAACCTATCCTTGATGTAACATTCATGGCAGCAATACTTTCTATTCTTGTTTCCATAAGCATTAAAAGGTTTATGGCAGTAAGAACAAGTGAAATTATAATATGCCTTGCGATTTACTTTATCTAGATTATTGTTCCACCATTCTTGTCTGCATTTAGAAGAACAGAACTTTTTACCTTCATCAATTTCAGTTCCACAGTTTATGCAGATATGTCTTTTATTTTCATAATCTCCAGTTAGTCCATTACGTCTACAAAAGCTTTTTACAGTATTAATAGATATTTTTAACGCATCAGCTATTTCTTTATAGCTATATCCAGCTTGTCTTAGTCTAGTAATCATAAATTATCCCTCCTACTAGCCCTAAGACAAAAATGAGTATCTTGTTAGGAGAATTATAAAAGTAATTACTATTATACATGCTTTAAATATTATATTTTATATTGTAAAAATAATTACTTTTTGTTATAATTAAAGCAATAACAAACAAAAAGATTAGGAGGAGTGAACTATTGGCAAATAAAAAAGATAGTGGAATAAAACCATTGAAACACTATAATATAGCTGATTTCAATCGTGGACAATCCTCAAAGATAATAAGAGAAATAGAAGAAGAAGATAGTACAGCATTCGTTTTAAAACATGGAAAACCAATAGCTGTAATAATATCAAACGAAAAGTATGAAAGACTATTAAAAAAGGATATTGATATAAATACTTATTAGCTCAAGCTGATAAATTAGAATTTTTGTGACGGAGGGAATTATATGGACAAACAACAATTAGCATCTACGATTTGGGAGTCTGCAAATCAGATGCGTTCAAAGATAGAGGCAAGTGAATATAAGGACTTTATCTTAGGATTTATTTTTTATAAATATCTATCAGATAAGGAATTAAGATTTTTCAAAAGCCAAGGTTTATCTCAAGAAGATATTGAGAAAGTAAGTGAAACTGACGAAAAATATGCAGAATATGTAAGAAAAAACTTAGGCTATTTTATAGCTTATGATAATCTCTATTCAACATGGCTATCAAAGGGTGGAGACTTTGAAATTGCAGATGTAAGAGACGCTCTATCTGCATTTGATAGAAATATTGATAATGTTTATAAAAAAGTATTTGAAAATATCTTTAAAACTTTAAGTAGTGGTCTATCTAAATTGGGAGAAAATGCTGCTAAACAAACTAAGGCAGCAAGATCATTATTGAATTTAATTAAAAGAATTCCAATGGATGGAAGTCAAGATTATGATGTGTTGGGCTTTGTTTACGAATATTTAATTTCTATGTTTGCTGCTAATGCAGGAAAGAAAGCAGGAGAATTTTACACACCTCATGAAGTGTCAGTTTTGATGTCTGAAATCATCGCTGAAGAGCTAAAGGATAGGGATAAAATACAAATTTATGATCCAACATCGGGAAGTGGTTCTCTGCTCATAAATATTGGGAAGGCAATGAGTAGGTATTTAGATAGTGATAATAAAATAGATTATTATGCTCAAGAATTAAAAGAAAATACTTTCAACCTAACTCGTATGAATTTAGTAATGCGAGATATTAAACCTGCAAATATAAATGTTAGAAATGGCGACACCTTAGAGGATGATTGGCCATTTTTTGAAGATGACAGAAAGGATAGCACTTATACTTTAGTAAGAGTTGATGCTGTGGTTTCTAATCCTCCATACTCTCAAAAATGGTCGCCTAAAAATAAAGAGCATGACCCAAGATATAAAGCCTATGGTCTTGCTCCTAGGGGAAAGGCGGACTATGCTTTTTTACTTCATGACTTGTATCATTTAAAACCAGATGGCATCATGACTATTGTTCTACCACATGGCGTTTTATTTAGAGGAAATTCAGAAGGAGAAATAAGAAAGAATTTAATAGAAAAAAATAAAATTGACGCTATTATCGGGCTTCCTGCCAATGTATTTTTTGGAACTGGTATTCCGACTATTATTATGATTCTAAAACATAATAAAAAAACAAATGATATTTTAATTATTGATGCTTCTAAAGGTTTTGAAAAATCTGGAAAGAGTAATAAATTAAGAAGCTGCGATATCAGAAAAATAACAGATACCGTAAGAGATAGAGTGAACATACCAAATTATTCAAGAGTGGTATCAAAAGAAGAAATAAGAGGAAATGAATATAACCTTAATATTCCCAGATATGTAGATTCATCTGAGCCAGTGGAGAAATATGACTTATATGCGACGATGTTTGGTGGGATTCCAAAATCTGAGCTGATGGAGTTGAATGATTACTGGAAGGAGCTAAAAGGACTTAAAGAAGAAATCTTCACGACAGATTATGGAGATTATTTCAACTTAAATATTGAAGACCTTAATCAAACAATACAAGAGCATGAAGCCTCAAAAAACTATGTTGAAAGTTATAGAGAGGCTTTTAGGGGATTTAAAGAAAGTCTAAAAGATGACTTGATAGATGGTATTTTAGATGTTGAGATAACTGAAGAGAGAGAAAAAATTGTAAAAGACATCTTTGATAGATTAAATAAGGTAGAGTTAGTAGATAAGTATAAAGCTTATCAGATTTTTGCAAACAACTGGAATGTTACTGAAGCAGATCTTGAGATGATTCTCGATGAGGGATTTGACATAATCAATAAAGTTGATCCCAACATGGTTGTGAAAAAGAAAAAGGAAGATGATGAAGAAGTTCCTGAAGTCCAAGAAGGATGGAGAGGAAGGATACTTCCTTTTGAATTAGTTCAAGAAAATCTATTAAAAGATGAAGTAGAAGAAATAAAGAGAGTAGAAAATAGACTTGCTGAAATCACGTCTGAATTTGGAGGGATATTGGATTCACTTGAAGAAGATGAAAAAAGTGCGGACTATGTAAAGGAAGATGGCAGTGCTTTTGTAAATGCTGAAGTTAAAAAATATATGAAAGAAGTCTGTGATGAGATAGAAACTGATGAAATCAAGATACTAAATGGTTATCTTAAATTATCTAAAAAGGCAGAAAAAGAAAAGTATGTTAAAGACAATAATTCTATTAATTGGGATCTTATGGAAAAGAGTAAAAGTGGGAACTATACAAAGACTGAAATTAATAAAAGAATAGGTCAAATTCAACAATCCTTTAATTTTGAAGAAGACTCGTTAGAAAGCAAGCTACAAAAAGTTGTAGCCTTAATAGAAGAAGAGTCTATGTTAAAATCCGATGTAAAAGCAAAAAAAGAAGAACTTCATATTAAAACAAAAGATTTGATTGAATCGCTTGATGAAGATGCATCTCTAGACTTACTTTACAAAAAGTGGATAGCACCTCTTGTAAATGGTTTAGATGAATTAGGACTAAATGTTCTTATTACACTTGAAGAAAAGATAAGGGCTATATATAAAAAGTATGCCAAAACTTTTGTCGATATAGAAGAGGAGTTAAATAGCACTCAAGAAAAATTTATTAGCATGTCTAATAAACTGGTTGGAGATGAAAGGAACCTAACAGGAATAAAAGAACTTCAAAAATTATTGGAGGTATAAGATGAAAAATAATAAAAATGTACCACAACTAAGATTTGAAGGCTTTACTGAAGATTGGGAACAGCGTAAGTTTGAAGATATAGCTGTTCGTTCTTCTACGATAAGCTCCGATAGCGGTTTGCCAAGAGTTGAATACGAAGATATTATTTCAGGAACAGGTTGTCTTAACAAAGATATATTTGCTAAAGAAAGTGATAAGACCGGCATTGTTTTTCATAAAGGAGATGTACTTTATGGAAAACTTCGTCCATATCTGCAAAATTGGCTTTTACCCTCGTTTAATGGGCTTGCAGTGGGAGATTTTTGGGTTTTACAGCCACAAAATGCTGATAGCAGTTTCCTGTATAGGTTAATTCAGAGTCGCCAATTTGATGAGGTTGCCAATCAATCCACAGGGACGAAAATGC
>JAEXBU010000012.1 GCA_023393815.1 Bacillota bacterium
CGCTGAAAGCACGCCAACAAATCCGCCTCCGTGGACAAATAATTCAACCCGTCGCAAAGACAGACGATTAGATCGAAGGATTCGCTAAAATGAAAATTTCGAAGATCCATTTTCGTCCACTTTGCCCGCGGATTCTTATAAAGCCGCCGGTAGGCCTGCATGAGCATTTCTTCCGACCGGTCGAATCCCGTCACTTGACCCAAGTCCGTCAGTTTCTCCGTCAATTTTCCGGTTCCCATGGCCATTTCCAAAATTTGACGATGGGGCACATCACCGACGATCTTTTCGATCCACCGATAGACCTTGTCGTAATCGTAGTTGTCCATGGCCTGATCATAAATGCGGCTAAACGCTTCGTATTCACTCACTGAGCTGTTTCTCCAGTTCGACTAATATCGACGATGCTTCCCCGTCAAAGACCACATCAGCCATGGAATCGTAGGGCGTGGATCCTTTGTTGATAATGATTAAGTGCTCGACCATGCGAGGCAAATAAGCTACCGGCATAACTTTCAGAGAGCTTCCGACCACGATCATGGCGTCAGCTTTTTCCGTGGCGCGCAAGGCTTCCTCGAAGGCCTGCGGCATGGCATCGCCAAAGAGAACTACGTTGGTTCGCATTATTCCGCCGCATTTCGGGCACTTCGGAGGAATCTCTCCCGACTGCACCTGCCGGTCGAAAGCCTCGAAATTTTCCCGATACCCGCAACGTTCACAACGTGCCGTGGAGGCGTCACCATGTACCTGCAAGACCTTTTTCGCCCCAGCCGCCTGATGCAAATCGTCGATATTTTGCGTAATAATTTCGCGGATCATACCTCTATCCTGCATTTTGGCCAAAGCCATATGTCCAGGGTTGGGCTTTTTCCCCTCCAAATCTTTTAAGATCGTATACCCTTCTCTGTAAAATCGTGCAGGATCACTCTCCAGCACTCCCACAGACAGCGCGTCTTCCGGAATAAAATTCGTGTAGTATCCTCGGTCACTTCTAAAATCAGGAATTCCCGATTCCGTAGAAATTCCGGCACCGGTGAGGCACACGGTGTATTTTGCTTTTTTTAAAATCTCGGTAGCTTTCGTTAATTTATCCATCGTCGACCTCCTAAATCCATAAATTGATCATATACACGGCCACGAGCATGGCGATAGGCAGCCATTCCTTGCGCCGAAGAACATGCTTCCCCCGCGGCAAAGGTCGCTTTCCGGATGTGCGCAAGATCAAAGTGATGCCGCAGGCTCCCGCTACAAGAAGAAGCGCCGTCGTCGCGTTTTTAATGCCGCCCAAACGAAGAACCACTCCGGTTTTTGAGAAGGTGGAGATCCATCGCTCATTGAAAAAATGAATAAATAATATGGACGACAGATTGTAGAGAAAATGCGAAAATATGCAGGCCTTTAATCCGCCGTAAAGGTAAATGTAGCCCAGCACCAAGCCGAAGAGAAAGGGCGCCAAGCTATTTTGCAGCTCGAAGTGGAACAGGGCGAAAAGCACCGCCGACAAGAATACGCCGCCTCGCGGGCTTCGTCGGGAAAACAGTTCACACAAAACACCCCGGAAAAAAAATTCCTCCATGATCGCCGGGGCAAGAGCTATCGTAAGGATTTGCTTGACCAATCCGACGTCTTCGCGGATTAAATCCAAATTTTGATTTTCCAGAAGATAAATGCGGCTTAAACCTTCTAAAAATACGCCATTAACCACGAGAATAATGGGAAAAACAGCCACCGTTAAAAGGGCCGCCTCGCCTAATGCCATGCCTTCGTGTTTTCGAGGGCGATAAACTCGTCTTAGAAACAGTGCCGGCAAAAAAATCGCTGCGGCCTCGGTCAAGACAATCCCCTTGAGGGCATCGGCGCGAGACAAAAAAGGTCCACAAAGCAGAAATAGAATTCCCGCCAAAACGCTGACGTAGAGAATGCCGATGTAATTAGTCTTCGTAAGTGTAGATGTATGGCTTGTTTCTATAGTACGGCCCATAGTTCAGTCCATATCCGACGATAAAAACGTCGTCCACCGTAAAGCCCGTAAAATCAGCGGAAAAATCCACCTCTCTTCGGGAGGGTTTATCCAACATAACCACCGTTTTCACCGAGGCCGGCTCCATCTTTTCAATGGCCTTTACCACGGTTTGCAAAGTATGACCCGTATCGATAATGTCGTCGACGATCAATACGTGGTTCCCCTTAACCTCGCTGCGCAAATCACCGAGAATCTTGACCTCGCCGGAAGAGGACTCGTTGTTTCCGTAGCTGGACGTGGCTATAAAGTCGATTTCCATTTTGCTTTCCATTTCTCGCACCAAGTCCGAACAGAAGACAAAACTGCCCCGCAATAACCCGATGACCAAAATTTCCTTTCCCTCGTAAGCTCTATCCACTTCCTTCGCTAGAGCGCGCACACGCTCGGCAATGGATTCTCTCGAATACAAAACCAATTCTTTCTTTTCCATAGGCTCCTCCTTTATGCTGTTGTACTATTATAACAGAATCCACCCCATCTTTTCCCTTTCGGTGCTATAATTCTTGTAGGTGATCCCATGAAAAAAGAAACATTACACACATTGGCAGCAGATAAACTCTACCTGCTTTCCTCCATCGACGCTTGGAACGGTCACGTGCCGAAGAAAGAATTTTACGACGCCGTTTTAAAAGAAGGACAGATGAACTATTTCTTTCTGTGCCAATATATTAGCGAATTGCAAGAGGTTGGCCTTCTCGAAGAGATGAAAAGCCATCTCTTTCTTACCGACGAGGGAAGAGAAATTCTCGCTATGTTCGGCGACAGCGCTATCCCGGTGGCGAGAGCCGCAAAAAAAGCGACAGTCAGTTACGCCATTTACGATGACGGCGACTTTACTGTGTACCAAAAGCGCGTCGACGACGCATTGATTTTTTCTTTGGCTCTGTCGAAAAAAGCATTTCCGGAAGAGCCTGGTAGAGAAAGCGACGAAGCACGGGTGGAAACTCTAATTCGGTGCATAGAAAAAGCAAAGCCTCTGACAAATTGAATTCAAGGCTTCGACAAAATGACGCAATAGATCCCCGGACAAGAAAAAGAGACTATAGGCAATTTTGCTTATAGTCTCTTTTTTCGTATCCGCCTAAAAAGTCGTCGGTACATGACCCTTCTCTCCCACGGAACTACATGAAGTATCAAAAAAGATAAAATCACGACCCGTTTCGTTTGCTTGGCACTTTATAGGGACTCTCGGCGTATAAAAACCGGCACAAGGGCCCATGCCTTCATGCCGGTTCCATTTGCGAGAAATACGTTCCCCACGAAAAGTACCTTATGCTCCGCTCTTTGCAAGATTACCAGGAACGGTTGTAGTCTTTATTGTTTCCGCTGACTTGGTTGACCATCTGATTGGAAAGACTTCTTTCTTTCCTCACAAATGGGCCTCTCTTCACACGTTATTTCCGTGTAATTTTTCCTTCTCTAGGGGTCTACCCGAAGAGCCGCCGATTATGCAAAAACTAACTGTAAATTCCAAGGATTGTCCTGAAGGACTTATTTTCCCAATTGTTTTTGTACAAAAGCGGCGCGTTCCTTCAGGTTTTTCAGATTTTCTCTATAGGTTTCCAACTTGTCCCGTTCGCTTTGAACTACTTCGGCTTTGGCTTTGTTGACGAAATTTTCATTGGCTAATTTCTTTTCCGCCCGTTCGATTTCCGCTTCCGTCTTTTCCATATCCCGTTCCAGCCGTTGCGCTTCCTTATCGTAATCGACGAGATCCTTCATGGGGAGGAACAGCTCCGCCTTTTCAACTACTACCGAAATGACATCGTCGGAAACGGCGTTGCGATCGGAAATACGCTCAATACTCGTGCAATTAGCCAGATTGGCGAAGTGCCCTTGTAATTCTTCGTAGACGCTCGCGCGATCGTCGTCATCGGTCAACAGATAGAGTTTGCTCTTTCTAAAGGGTTCGATGTCCATTTCCGCCTTGGCGTTACGAATGCCGCGAATGGCTTCGCGAAGAATAGAAATCTTATCCACGTCCTCGCCATAAGCGTAAACCCCGGATTCGGGCCATTCGCTTACAATGAGGTCGCCTTCAGTCGTAGGCAGGAAGGCGTAAATTTCTTCGGTGATAAAGGGCATAAAGGGATGAAGCATCTTTAAGATTTTTTCCAATACATCTAGGAGGACGGCATAAACCACTTCTCTGTCCT
>JAEXBU010000030.1 GCA_023393815.1 Bacillota bacterium
CGGAGAAGTTCTCTGCTACGTTTGGTAAAGGAAGGAGCGTAAGATGTCTAGAATCGGAAAAAATCCTATCGATATCCCTTCCGGCGTAGAAGTCAAGATCAACGGTCACGTAGTGGAAGTAAAAGGACCCAAGGGGACCCTTCAAACGGAAGTTGATCCGTCCATTACCGTTGCCATCGAAGACAACCAAGTGGTTGTTACGCGCCCCAACGACAATAAAAACATCCGCGCCCTCCACGGTTTATACCGCACCTTGATCGCCAACAACATTGAAGGCGTCGTCAACGGATACGAAAAGCAAATGGAAATCATCGGCACCGGTTACCGTGCACAAAAGTCGGGCAACAAGTTGAACTTAAACCTCGGCCATTCCCACCCGATCGAATTGACCGATCCCGAAGGAATCGAAGTGGAAGTTCCCTCCAACACTCAGATCATCGTGCGTGGTATCGATAAGCAAAAAGTTGGTGCCTATGCGGCCTACATTCGCAGCTTCCGCTCGCCGGAACCCTACAAGGGCAAAGGCATTCGCTACGTTGGTGAACACGTCCGCAGAAAAGTCGGTAAGACCGGTAAGTAAGAAAGGAGTGGAGTGTTTTGTTTAAAAAAGTTGATCGCCAAGGCAATCGAAAAGCGAGACATACTCGCGTCAGACAGAAGATTAACGGAACGGAATCCAGACCTCGTCTTGCTATTTACCGCAGTGCGCACCATTTATACGCTCAACTGATCGACGATGTAAATGGAAAGACATTGGCCAGTGTTTCCACCCTGGACAAATCCTTGGGATTGGAAAGCACGAAGAATATGGATGCGGCAAAAGCCATCGGTGAAGCCATCGGAAAGAAAGCAAAAGAAAACGGCATCGAAGAAGTCGTTTTCGATCGTTCCGGTTATGTCTATCACGGTCGTATCGCCGCTTTAGCCGAGGCTGCTCGCGAAGCAGGACTGAAGTTCTAAGGAGGGAAAGATTGAACCGTACGAAAAACAATACCAGAGATAGAGACACGGAACTCGACGAAAGAGTCGTTGCTATCAACCGTGTTGCAAAGACCGTAAAGGGCGGTCGTAATATGCGTTTTTCTGCCCTCGTCGTCGTCGGCGATAGAAATGGTCGCGTCGGAATCGGTACCGGCAAAGCCCTAGAAGTTCCCGAAGCGATTCGCAAGGGAAGCCAAGCGGCAAAGAAAAACATGGTGAGTATCAACCTGGTGGGAAATACCATTCCGCACGAAATTACCGGCATCTTCGGCGCAGGTCGCGTGTTCTTGAAACCCGCTCGTCCCGGTACCGGCGTTATCGCTGGAGGCAGCGTACGTGCCGTATGCGAGCTTGCCGGGATTAAAGATATTTACACCCACAGCATCGGATCCTCGAATCCGAGAAACACCGTCAACGCAACCATGGAAGGTTTAACTTCCTTGAAGACGGTCGAAAATGTAGCAAAACTTCGCGGCAAAAGCGTCGACGAAATTTTAGGATAAGGGGGATAAGATGAGTACCATTAAAATCAAACTCAAGAGAAGCCCCATCGGAAGAATTGAAAAACACAGACGGACGATTAAAGCCTTAGGTCTCAGAAAAATTGGTCAAGTAGTCGAAAAACAAGATACACCTCAAATTCGCGGCATGATCAATAAAGTAGACTTTATGGTTGAAATCGTCGACTAAGGAGGTGGACGTAATGAAATTGCATGATTTAAGACCTCAAGAAGGTGGAGGAGTCAAGGCAAAAAAGCGTCTCGGTCGCGGTATCGGTTCCGGTACCGGTAAGACTGCCGGACGCGGTCACAAGGGGCAAAAAGCCCGCAGTGGCGGTGGCGTTCGCCCCGGCTTTGAAGGTGGTCAAATGCCCCTGTTCCGTCGTCTTCCGAAACGCGGTTTTAAGAATATTTTCAAAAAGCAATACGCAATTGTCAATGTGGACGCATTGAACCAATTTGATAACGGATCCACGGTTACTTTAGATACCTTGATCGAAAGTGGTATGGTAAAGCGCGTCGATGCGAAAGACGGCTTACGCATCTTAGGAAACGGCGACATCAACGTTTCCGTCAACGTCAAGGCCAATCATTTCTCTAAATCCGCAGCCGAAAAAATCGAAGCGGCAGGGGGAAAGGCTGAGGTGATCTAGATGATCCAAACCTTTAGAGATGCTTGGAAGATCCCGGAAATTCGAAAAAAGCTTCTCTTCACCGTGTTGATGCTCGTAGTCTTTCGCTTCGGCAGCCACATTCCCGTACCATTTATGGATCGGGCGGCTATTACAAAGATTTTTAATCAACAACAAGGTGGTATACTCTCGTTCTTGGATTTAATGAGCGGTGGGAACTTCGGACACTTCTCCGTATTCGCCACGAGCATTTATCCTTACATTACCGCGTCGATCGTCTTGCAATTGTTGACGATTGCGATTCCCAGTTTGGAAGCGCTCAGCAAGGAAGGCGAGATTGGACGTAAAAAGATCGCAAAGTATACAAGGTATTTATCGGTTGCTCTCGCTGCCGTGCAAGCCATCGGCTACACCTATGGCTTCTATCGAAACGCAGTGAATACGAGCAACGTATTCCAAGACGTAGTCATTGTCCTCTCCGTTGTGGCAGGGAGCACCTTCCTGATCTGGATCGGCGAAATGATTACGGAAAAAGGAATCGGTAACGGGATCTCTTTACTCATCTTTGCAGGGATCGTAGCCAGATTCCCCGCTGATATATGGGCCTCCTTCCGTATGGCGGCAGCAGGCATGGTTTCTTGGGCTTGGGTCGTAGTGTTTATCGTCCTGGCCATCGCCATCGTCTTCTTCGTCGTCCTGTTGAATGAAGGACAACGCAAAGTACCCGTTCAATACGCCAAACGTGTCGTGGGACGGAAAATGTACGGCGGTCAAAGCACCCATATTCCCATTAAAGTTCTTATGAGCGGTGTTATGCCGATCATTTTTGCTCAAACCATTATGAGCATTCCATCGATTATTGTCATGTTCCAAGGTCAAAATTCAGAAGCGGCGAAATTCATGACCAAGTGGTTTACGCCGGCGGGAAATGTTGGGATTTTCATCTACAGTATCTTTATGGTTCTGTTGATCGTCTTCTTTACCTTCTTCTATACGGCCATCCAATTTAACACGGTGGAATATTCCAAAAACTTACAACAAAACGGCGGCTTTATCCCCGGCATCCGTCCCGGGAAGAAAACGTCCGAGTACCTGCAACAAATGGTCAATCGTCTCGTCTTCCCCGGCGCTTTGGCATTGGCCCTCTTATCCGTGTTGCCTACGATTTTAGAAAAGGTCACGGGTATGCATTTCAGCTTCGGCGGAACCAGCTTAATTATCGTCGTCGGCGTTATTCTGGAAACGGCACGTGTGCTGGAACAACAACTTATGATGCGACACTATAAGGGATTCCTAAAATAAGGAGGATCACATGAGACTAGTCATTTTAGGCCCGCCGGGCGCCGGAAAAGGCACCCAAGCGGCATCCATCGTCGAAACCTATAACGTGGTACACATTTCCACCGGCGATATTTTCCGCGAAAACATTAAGAATGCCACGGAGCTCGGAAAGAAAGCGAAAAGCTACATGGATCGAGGCGAACTTGTTCCCGATGAAGTCGTCAACGAAATCGTCATCGATCGCCTGAAAAAGCCCGACGTGGAAGCCGGATTTCTTTTAGACGGATTCCCTCGTACGGTCAACCAAGCCGTCTCTTTAGACGCCGCCCTGGAAGCCATGGGCACGGAGCTGGATCGCGTCATCAACATTCGTGTCGCAAGCGACCTTTTAATCGATCGCGCCGTAGGCAGAAGGGTATGTCCAACTTGCGGTAGAACCTACCACGTGAAGAATCAACGGCCGAAGGTGGAAGGCATTTGCGACGACGATGGAAGCAAGCTCATTCAACGAGATGACGACACGGAAGAAACGGTGAAGAAGCGCATCGACGTATACGAAAGGCAAACTTCCCCGTTAATCGACTATTACAAAGCGCAAGGACTGTTACTGGATATCGACGGTTCCAAGGCCATCGACGAAGTATTTAAACAAATACGGCTTGGGCTCGAAGACGAGGCCTAGTTGTCGATGAACGGGACCGCAGATATTAAGGTCGGTCAGGTAGTCATATCCAAGGCGGGCAGGGACAAAGATGGTTTCTTTGTGGTCTTGGAAGTTATTGACGACAGATATCTTCTTCTGGCAGACGGCAAGAGAAGAACATTGGACAATCCCAAGCGGAAAAAGGCCATGCATTTGCAAAAAACCCATTCTCTTGTGGATCTGAAACCTGAGGATAGACCGTTAAACGATAGTTATATTCGTAAACAACTGTCTCGCTTCCAAGAGGCATAAGGAGGATGCAACCATGGCAAAAGAAGATGTCATTGAAGTGGAAGGCGTCGTAACCGACGCGCTGCCCAATACAAACTTTAAAGTCAAGTTGGAAAATGGACATGAAATTCTAGCTCATATCTCCGGCAAATTGCGCATGCACTACATTCGCATACTGCCCGGCGATCGGGTGACCGTCGAGCTGAGTCCTTATGACTTGACCCGCGGACGTATTACTTGGAGAAAGAAATAGTTTAGGAGGGGACGAAATGAAAGTAAGACCTTCAGTTAAGAAGATGTGTGATAAATGCAAAGTCATTAAGCGCAAAGGACGCGTGATGGTGATTTGCGAAAACCCGAAGCATAAACAAAGACAAGGATAGGGGGTGTTGGCATGGCAAGAATTGCTGGTATTGACTTACCGAGAGAAAAACGAGCCGAGATCGGGCTCACCTATATTTACGGAATCGGACGTTCCCGCGCCCAAGAAATCCTGACGAAAGCCGGTGTCGACTTTAACACGTATATTAAAGATTTAACCGAAGCGGAAATCGCCGCGATTCGTCAGGTAATCGACGAATATCACGTAGAAGGGGATTTGCGCCGCGAAATTGCAATGAACATTAAACGTCTGCGCGAAATCAACTGCTATCGCGGGATCCGTCACAAGTGAGGCCTGCCCGTTCGTGGTCAAAAGACAAAGACCAATGCAAGAACGCGCAAAGGTCCGAAGAAAATTGTTTCCAAGAAGAAGTAGGAGGGCTAAATGGCTAAACAAGGTAGAGCTACGCGCTCCAGAAAGAGAGTGCGCAAGAATATAGAAAAGGGACAAGCGCATATCGCTTCTTCCTTTAACAATACTATGGTGACCTTGACCGACATGAGCGGCAACGTCATTTCTTGGTCCAGCGCCGGCCAACTCGGCTTCAAGGGTTCCAGGAAATCCACGCCCTTCGCGGCACAAGAAGCGGCACAAGAAGCTGCAACCAAGGCAAAAGAACATGGTTTAAAGAGCGTCGAAGTATTCGTCAAGGGACCGGGAAGCGGACGAGAAGCCGCTATTCGTTCCTTGCAAGCGTCGGGTTTGGAAGTTACCATGATTAAAGACGTAACCCCCATTCCCCACAACGGTTGCCGTCCGCCGAAGCGTCGTAGAGTCTGATCGAATAACAGCATACCATCTCACGAGAAAGTCTCTACAGATCCATTCATAGGAGGGCGGAAAACATGATTGAAATTGAAAAGCCTAGTATTGTAGTTGAACAAGTATCAAGCGACGGAAATAAGGGAAGATTTATCGTCGAGCCGTTGGAAAACGGCTACGGCATCACATTAGGCAACTCCCTTCGCAGAGTGCTGTTCTCCTCACTTCCGGGTTGTGCCGTTTCCTTCGTCAACATTCGTGGCGTCGAACACGAATTCAGCGTCATCGACGGCGTCTTAGAAGACGTACCGGAGATTATTCTGAATATCAAAGGCATTGTATTTAAGAGCGATCAAGACGAACCCGTCCGACTCGCCGTAGAGAAAGTCGGTTCCGGCGAACTCGTCGCCGGCGACATTACCGTGCCCGCCGGTGTGGAAATCGTCAATCCCGAGCACCACATCGCCACTTTAAACGACGACGCAAACTTTTATATGGAACTCGTTATCGAACGGGGCCGAGGCTACGAACCCAGCGAGCTGAAAAAAGACGAAATTACCGAGATCGGCGTCATCGCCGTGGACTCCAACTACACGCCGATTCGCATGGTGAATTGGAACGTGGAAAACACCCGCGTCGGTATGCGTACCGATTACGATCGTCTCATCCTGGATGTAGAAACCGACGGTTCCATGACGGCCGATGAAGCGACATCCCTTGCGGCGAAGATTCTGATGGAGCACTTGGATTTATTTGTCTCCATGACCGAAGAAGTCAACGACATGGACATTATGGTTGAAAAGCCCGAAGGGCAGAAAGAAAAAGCCCTAGAAATGACCGTGGAAGAGTTGGATCTGTCTGTTCGCAGCTTCAATTGCTTAAAACGCGCCGGCATCAACACCGTGAGCGAACTCACGGACAAAACCGAAGAGGAAATGATGAAAGTTAGAAATCTCGGAAAGAAGAGCCTGGAAGAAGTGCAGGAGAAACTGGAAGAACTTGGACTCTCTCTCAGAGAAAACGAAGAATAAAGGAGGAATCCATTGTGGCACAGTTGAGAAAATTAGGCCGCACGACGCCCCATAGACGGGCCATGTTAAGAAACTTAACGACCGATCTATTGCGCGAAGGCCGTATTGAAACCACAGTGACCCGTGCGAAAGAAACCAGACGCATGGCTGAAAAGATGATCACCCTTGGGAAACGAGGGGATCTCCACGCAAGACGTCAAGCCCTGGCTTATATCTTCGACGAATCCGTTGTAACGAAAGTGTTTGAAGAAATCGCACCGGAATACGCCGACCGTCAAGGTGGTTACACGCGTATTTTGAAAAAAGGTCCCCGTCGCGGCGATGGCGCGGAAATGGCCATTATCGAATTAGTGTAAGAGCCGGCACGTCCGGCTACATAGAGGCACTGCTTTTAGCGGTGTCTTTTTTTTGCGGGAAGAGAGAGGTTAACGGCATAAAAAAAGGAAGACCGAAGTCCTCCTCATTCTTCCTCTTCGCGGATGCGCTCCCGAAGAGGCTTTTGTTTTTTAGGTTTCCTTTTTTCCGGCAGACTCAGAAGAAGTACGGAGCCTAAAATCAAGAGCATGCCTAGAAGGTCCGTCCACCGAAAACTCAGGTGATAAAGGATAGCGGCGACGACAGTGGAAAACATCGCTTCGGATAGGGAAAATATACTGGATTTCGTGGCACCGGTATAACGCGCTCCTTCCAGAAAGGCCCAGAAAGGAATCATGGTGCCGCCGATAATACAGAAAGCGACACAGGAAATGGAGACTGCATCCCAAGTGGCCGCGGAAAAGTCGGGCCGCGTCACGAGGGCGAGGAAGAGCCCTCCCAGAAGCATGGACGGCCCCATAATCTCCATGGAGCGATAGGTTTTCGATAGCCCTGTGGGCGCCAAGTTAAAATTAGTAAAGCCCACGGCGGAGACGAGACCCCAAAAAATTGCCTGCGTGTTGACGTTTAAATTGTGAGGATCGCCGCCGGTAACCATAAGAAAAAGTCCGAAGGTGCATAAGAGAAGGGTTGGGTAGACGATCAGCTTCGGTCGAGTCTTAGTCATAATCGCCACGACGAAAATAACGAAGAACATACCCGTATATTGAAGCAAAGTGGCCGTAGGCGCGTTAGAGTAGGAAATGGAAGAAAAGTAGCCGAATTGCATACATAAGATGCCGCCCAAGGAATAGAGGAGAAAGCTCGGAATATTTTCTTTTTTCCGCACCACGCGAAAGGCGTAACGACCGCTGTGGTAGAGGTCGTTAATAAATAGTAGAATGCCCACGGTCGTAAGACGGACGACGACGAGGATTTCCGGCGTGAAACCCTTGTACTGGAATATGTATGCGCCCACGTTGCCGTTTAAGGCCCACAAAAATGTACATAGAAAAATAAGAAGAATACCTTTGAGCATGACAACTCCTTTCTTTCGTAGGGCGTCCTCCCAAGGCGTTAAAACAGCAAAGTGCTGTTTAAGAAAAGAGATGGACGGAACACTACGTCTATTATGGGGGCCGCCTTTGGGGAAAGTCAAGGCGAAAGATTGTTAAAATCCTGTTTCTGTCTCTTGGGTCGAAGTTGGGAAATATATCGGCAGGATCATGGAAAATTTACATAGGCTAACGGGGATTTAACGGCGATTTGTTTTTCTGCTGATTTTCATCGGCTATGATAACTTCGATAAAAACGGTTCATATGTTAGGAGGATTTCATGATCAAACGCGTAAAATTCATTGCCGCCGTACTCTCGTTACTTGTGCTCGCGGCCTGTGCAAAAGAGGGTACCGCCACCGACACCTTAAATTTAAATTCCATTACTTTAGAAGAATTGGAAAAGAAGGCTAGGGAAGAAGGACAAATCCACTCCGTTGGAATGCCCGATACCTGGGCTAACTGGAAAGAAACATGGGAAGATGTGAATAGCAAATACGGCATCAAACATTCGGATACGGATATGTCTTCGGCAGAAGAGTTGGCCAAGTTTGCCGCCGAAAAAACCAATGCCTCCGCCGACATCGGCGACGTGGGGATCGCCTTCGGTCCGGTAGCCGAAGAACAGGGTTTGTCCTTAAAGTACAAGACCTCCTATTGGGACGAAATTCCCGATTGGGCGAAAGATGACGACGGGGACTGGCTGCTGGCCTATACTGGACAAATGTGCTTTATTACCGACAAGCAAAACTTACCCGAAGGCGTCGAAGCGCCGAAAACCTTCGACGACATTTTAAAGGGAAATTACGTCTTGACGATCGGCGATATGGAAACGGCCAACCAAAGTCAATTTGCCCTGTTAAATGCCGCCGTGGCCTATGGCGGAGACGAAAAGAACTTACAGCCGGGATTCGACTTTTTTAGGAAACTCGCCGAACAGGGTCGCCTGAAAACGACGGACGCCTCTTTGGCTAATTTGGAAACCGGAGAAGTACAGGTAGGTATGCTGTGGGATTTCAATGCGTTGAACTACGCCGATTCCATCGGGCGGGAACGCTTCGAAATTACCGTACCACCGGTGAGCGTGATGACCGGTTATACAACTATTTTAAATCGCTACGCCGCCAATCCCTATTCCGCAGCCTTGGCCCGTGAATTTATTCTCTCCGACGAAGGCCAAGATAACTTGGCCAAAGGTTATGCACGGCCCATTCGCGAAAAGGCCAAACTTTCCGAAGAAGCGAAGAAAAAGCTTCTTCCTCCAAGCGCCTACAAAAAAATCTATAAAGTCAAAGACGACAAGGCGTGGGAAGATGCGACCAAGAATTTGGCGCAACAGTGGCAAGAAAAGGTCATGGCCTTTATAAAGTAAGAAGTCATTGATTCTATTGGGCCTTCGGGCCCCTTTTTCTTTCGAAAGGAGTATCTATGAATCGACGGTTGCCTTTTCAATTGGCTATGGGCATCTTTGCCTTCATCGCCATCGCCGTACTTATCTACCCGTCGGCAAATATGATTTTCATGAGCTTTCAGCCCGCCGGAGGCGGAGGATTTACCTTAGCGAACTACAGGGAGGTCTTTACTCAATCCATGTACACCACGGCTATTCGTAATTCCGTGGGAATAGCCCTTTTTTCGAGTATCGTGGCCATTGTTTTTACGACCGTAACCACCTACGCCATCGTTAGTCATTCGAAGAAACTGAGAGAAGGCTTTATGGTGATCGCTAACATTACGTCGAACTTTGCGGGGATCCCTTTGGCCTTCGCCTACATTATCCTCTTGGGTTCTTCCGGAGTCATGTTAATCTTTGGATGCCGCGCAGGTCTGGATTGGCTCGCAAACTATAATCTCTATTCCGTGTGGGGCTTGTGTATCGTGTATTTGTACTTTCAATTACCGATGGGGATTATTCTCCTTATGCCGATTTACGACGCGTTGGATAAACGGTGGAGGGAGTCGGCGGAACTGTTAGGGGCAAACAGCTTTCAATACTGGAGGTACATCGGCCTTCCCGTATTGGCTCCATCCATCGTCGGTGTCTTTGCCATGATGTTTGCCAACGCCATGGGAGCCTATGCTTCAGCGGATGCTCTCACCGGTACCGGCGTCAATTTGCTCTCTATACGCATCGCCAATACGGTGACGGGAGATATTTTCGCTCGACCGGAAATCGGCGCGGCCCTGTCCGTGCTGCTCGCCGCCATTTTGCTGGTCAATATGGCCCTCGGAAATAAATTGGCCGAATGGGCCAGGGAAGTGAACAAACGATGAAAAAACATGTAAAAAACGGCTGCATCGTTCTTATGCTCCTCTATCTGTTCGTGCCCTTACTCGCTACGTTTTTTTACGCTCTGTCCAAAGACTGGTCGTCGACTATACTCCCCAAGGGGCTGACCTTGTCTTGGTTTTTCGATCTCTTATCCGACGGTCAGTTTCTGAAAGCCCTGGGGCGGACGTGTCTTCTATCCTTTCTTTCCGTTCTTTTGGCAGCCGCGTTCATAGTGCCCGGAATCTTTGCGATTTACGTGTACTACCCGAAGCTCAAAAAAGTGGACGAAACCATGGTCGTCGCTTGCTACGCTTTTCCCGGCGTTATTTTGGCCTTCGCGTTAATGAATGCCTATTCTTCTCTTGGGATTCCTATGATCCTCGTTGTCGTGGGATCTTATATGCTGTCAATCTATCCTTTAATTCGTCAGGGGACCTTAAACAGCCTTCGAGCCATTGGTGCCGGAACCCTAATGGAATCGGCAGAAATTTTGGGGGCGAGCCCTTGGACGGCATTTCTGAAAATTGTCCTTCCGAATATTATGCCCGGCGTGTTTTCCTCCTGTCTGTTCAGTTTTTCCACTCTTTTCGGCGAATTTGTCATCATCAATTTAATCGTGGGATCGAAATTTGAAACGGTGCAAATTTTTTTGAGAAAATCGTTGTCGGTAAACGGGCATATGTCTTCGGCTATCGTCATCCTGTACTTTATTGTAATCTGCCTTATTACCTTGGGAGCCATCGGTCTTACGGGCAAACAGAAAGGATTGGAAGAGTAACATGAGTTTTATTGAAATAAATGGTTTGAAAAAGTCTTTCGACGGAGTGGAAGTCCTTCACGGACTGAATCTGAAAATCGAGCGCGGGAACTTGGCCGGTCTTCTCGGACCGTCCGGCTGCGGAAAATCCACCTTATTGCGGGCCATTGCCGGTCTGAACGACATCGATGAAGGCGAAATATTGATCGACGGACGACGGGTAGACAATTTGCCGCCGAAAGATCGGGGCCTGGGCATGGTCTTTCAACAATACGCCCTATTTCCCAATAGGAATGTATTGGGAAATGTGAAATTCGGCTTGGAGATGAAGGGAGTAGATAGAAAGACGCAAGAGGTCGAAGCAAAAAAAATGATTGCCCTCGTCGGTCTCGAGGGAAAGGAAGGAGCCTTTCCTGCGAACTTGTCCGGCGGCCAGCAACAACGGGTGGCTTTGGCGCGAAGTTTGGTTACTCGACCCGACGTACTTCTCCTGGACGAGCCTCTAAGCGCTCTGGATGCGCAAATTCGCGTACAACTTCGGTATCTGATCAAATCCCTACAGGAGGAGTTGGGCATTACGGTGATTTTGGTTACCCACGACCAGGAAGAAGCGATGACCATGAGTGACTATATTTTTGTTATGAATAAGGGCTGTATCGTGCAGGAAGGGTCTCCCGCGTATATTTACCGCCATCCGCAATCGGAATTTGCCACGCGCTTTATCGGCGATTACAATGTGTTATCCGGCGATGCGCTTCACGCTATGGGAGTCAAAGATCATGGGGCATGCGCCTATGTGGCGATCCGCCCGGAAGTCCTGTCCCTGGAACCTATAGACGACGCTTACATTTATCGCGCAAAGGTCGTTCGAACCTCCATGCTCGGCTCGATTTATCGCCTCTATCTCGAAGTGCCCGGAGAACAGATTTTGAAATTGGATCAGTTGAACCGTAGCAAAAACATGAAAACTGTCGGCGACGAGGTCACGGTCTACGTGCCCAAGGCGGAAATTATTCGGATGGTGTCGGGGCAATGAAACTGATGCAGCTGACGGATCTGCACTTCGGATCCTATCCATTTAAAGGGGAAGACAGGCGCACCGCATCCATGGTGCGCCACATGGTATGGGAACAAAAACCGGATATGCTCGTCTTGACCGGAGACTTGCACTGGTCTTTAGAAGAGGGAAGTCTGTCGATCGTATCCGGCGTTTTAGACTTTTTTGACAGCCTCGATACGCCGGTAGCCATTGTTTGGGGAAACCACGACAGCGAAAACCAATACGACCGCCGTACGCTAAACGCCCTGGTCAGTCGCATGAAAAATCACGTGGCGAAAGCGGGACGTTGCGTCATCGAAGGGAGGGAACTGTATTTTTACGATGCCGCACCCTATCGCCTGTATTTCTTGGACAGCGGCGATTACGACAGAGACGGAAATTACGCGTACATCTACGAGGAACAAATACAAGCGCTTCTTTCCCTGGACGACGGAGAAAGGGAAGGGTTGCTCTTTATGCACATTCCCGTAGAGGAATACAATCAAGCGAAGAAAGCGGGGGCGGCCGTAGGTCATCAGGACGAAGACGTCTGTTCGCCG
>JAEXBU010000053.1 GCA_023393815.1 Bacillota bacterium
ACACCCAACTGTGCATACTTTTCTACGTAGCGAATATCCCCGCGATCGCGAATATCCCCGTTGGCATTCTCTATGGAAAACCACGTAGGGATTACCACATCTAGGCCTTCGATTTTCTTTATGCCGGCGATGACGCCGTCCTTCACCTGACTATAGGTATAATCGTAGGTAATGTTTAAGGGCTTTTTGATTGCGGATTTTTGCTCCAAGCCGCTGTCATCCGTATACTTTCCGCCTTCCAGCGTTTCGACGGTTATATTGTCACCGCGGATCCACCCTAAATACCCATCTTGTTCTCTAACGTGATACCAATCGTCTTTTTTCCCATAGACCCAAAGCTTTGAATCGGCTTTTAGAGTCGCGACGATGGGCGAGTCAGTCGTATCGGATTCACGCAAGTTGACGCCATCGCCGGAAAGCGTGCCCACGGCGTGTTTTTTCAATCGATTATCCATGACCAGCACATTTTTGTCTTTATCGTAACTCATTCGAATGGGGTAATCGTGAACGAATGCCTCTACCGGAATAAAGATTTGCTCGTCCTTTTTAAACAGCGGATCACGCAAGCCGATTTTTCCCCCGTTTACTGTGGCTTCCGCGCTGTCTAAAGGCAAAACTTTTTCTCCGCTGCGGTTATGAAAGACAACTGCTCCCTTGGTTTCGTCAAATTGGGCGGTTTCATCGATGTACTTTTGTATTCCTTCCAGGGACATAAAGTATTGACCATCTTTACGCATGGCGTATTTTCCCGGTACTAATTGATCCTCATAAATAACGTGAAAAGATTTGTACGTCTCAGAATATTGATTGTTACCGCCAGCTTTATTTAAAACGGTGTAACCACCGAATAACATGCCCGCTAGGACCAACAGTAAAATAAGTAGTTTTTTCATGACACCTGCTGCTTTCTTTCACAGAAAAGGAACTTAAAAGAATAGGCACTGCTAAAGCAATGCCTATTCATAATTAAAATTTCTTTTCTTTAACCTTGGCGGCCTTACCTTGACGATCGCGTAAATAATAAAGTTTCGCACGACGAACTTTCCCATGTTTTAAAACCTTAATCTCGGCAATTCTGGGCGAATGCACGGGGAAGGTTCTTTCAACGCCGACGCCGTAGGAGAGACGGCGAACGGTAAAGGTTTCGTTAATGCTACCACCTTGACGCTTAATAACAGTACCTTCAAAAGCTTGGATTCTTTCTCTGGAACCTTCAATAACGCGGTAATTCACTTGTACTGTGTCGCCTACTCTAAATTCAGGCAAGTTGTCTTTTAATTGCTCTTGTTCAATGGATTTAATGATGTCCATGTTTTTCCCCCTTATGTTTTTCTTGTAGAGTCTTCAAAAAACTCTTATCCGACTCTGAAAGTTCCGCGGATTTTAATAAATCCGGCCTACGCTCATAGGTCACCTTCAAAGCTTCTCTTCTTCTATATTCTTCAATCTTTCGGTGATTGCCGCTCAACAGAACATCCGGTACGCGGTAGCCCCTAAAATTGTAGGGCCTCGTGTAGTGATCGTGTTCCAAAAGCCCTTGGCTGTGCGATTCTTCCACCGCCGAGTCTTCATTACTCAATACCCCGTCGATCAACCGACTGACTCCATCGATAAGAATCATCGAGGCCACTTCCCCGCCGGAAAGGACATAATCGCCTACAGAAATCTCTTCGTCGATATAGTGATCCAACACACGTTGATCAATCCCCTCGTAATGGCCGTTTACTAAGACAATGTGCTCTTTTTTCGCCAGCGCTTCCAGTTTTTTCTGTGTAAGGACTGCACCCCTCGGAGACAAGTGGACGACGTAACCGTCCCATCCGCGATTTTTTAAAATAGCATCGGCTACGGGCTGTGCCTTAAGAACCATCCCCGGTCCACCCCCATAGCTGTAGTCGTCTACGTTGTTGTGCTTATCCGTTGTATAATCGCGAATATTGATACAATCCAAGCGGATGAAACCCTTGTCCACGGCACGGCCGATAACGGAATAGGTCTTCATGTTCTCGACAAAGTCCGGAAACAAGCTTAAGACGGTAAACCTCATGGAAGCATCCCTTCAATTGGATCGACGACGATTCTCTCTTTTGAGATTGATCGAACAAAGGCCTTGACAAAAGGAATAAGAATGTCTTCGCCCGGGGTAGCGATGACGAGAATGTCGTTGCCGTGTTGTGTCATCATATCTCGAAGTTCCCCAATTTGTTCTCCGCTTACAGTATATACCGAAAGCCCGATTAAATCGTCAATAAAATACTGATCTTTTTCCAAAGGTTTGCGATCTTCAAAAGGAATGTATACTTTCTTTTTACATATCGCTTCCGATTCATTTCTTGAATTTATGCCTTTTATTTTCAAAAGAACCATATTCTTTTGCACCGAAGCCGTCTCTACCTCGCGAAGAATATCTTCTCCCTCGATGTACAGACGCGGAATCGTCTTAAACCGTTCGGGCGTATCGGTTAACGGATAGATTTTCACCATGCCGCGAATCCCGTGGGCCGATGTAATTTCTCCGACTAAGACCTTATCCTTCTTTGGCATCGAAATCCACCGAAACCATCACTTGTTCTTTCGTACCCACCGCTTTGGCGATGCTGCGTATCGACCGGGCGATCTTTCCTTGTCGACCAATCACCCGTCCCATGTCATCCGAATTTAGATAAACTTGAATGTGCACCTCGTCACCTTCTCTGGTTTCGACAACTTCGACGGAACCGGGATCCAAAACGAGTTTCGAGACGATGTAGCGAATTAACTCTTCCACGGTCTCACCTCCTGGTTCGAACCTTATTCTTCTTCGGCGACTTCTTCCGCTTCTTCAATGGCTTCTTCCGCCTCGGATTCGTCCTCGCCTTCCGCTTGTGCAGCTTCTTCTTCGGCCTTGGCTTGGGCTTCCTTTGCTTCCTCGGCGGCCTTCGCCTTGCGTTCTTTTTCTTCTTCGTCTAAGCGGTCAAGTTCCGCTTCTCTTTCCGCACGTGCCTTGCGTTCAACGGCTTTTTCTTCTTCCCTTTTCGCCTTTTGAACATCAGTATTGTCGTAGTTCCCCGTTGCTTCGTAAACGGCGTTTTCTTTAAAAAGGCGTTCGACGGTATCTGTAGGTTTCGCACCGTTCTTAATCCACGCATTGGCCTTATCGGCATCGACGCGCAGGATTTTCGGTTCCGTTAAGGGATTGTAGTAGCCGATTTCTTCAATAAAACGACCGTCTCTCGGTTTTCTGGAATCCGCAACTACGATTCTGTAAAAAGGATTCTTTTTGGAACCCATTCTCTTCAATCTAATTTTTACTGCCATTATATCCTCCCATATTTCTCGTTAAAATGGAAAAGGCATCTTCATTCTACGTCTGCCTTTTCCGCCACTCATCGCACCGATCTTCTTCATCATCTTACGCAGTTCCTTAAATTGCTTCAAGAGCCCATTCACCTGTCTTACATCGGTTCCTGACCCTTTGGCTATACGTTTTTTACGTGAACTGTCGATAATCTCCGGATGAATCCTCTCTTTTTTCGTCATAGACCGAATAATTGCTTCGACGCGAGCGAATTCCTTTTCGTCAATCTTCACGTTTTTCAAGGCCTTATTGTTCATGCCGGGAAGCATGCCCAACAAGTCCTCTAAGGGTCCTAAATTACGCATTTGCTGCATTTGATCCAAAAAGTCATCGAAAGTAAAAGTCTGCGAGCGAAGTTTTTCTTCCAATTCCCTCGCCTTTTTCTCGTCAACAAACTCTTCGGCCTTTTCAATCAGACCCACCACGTCGCCCATACCTAATATGCGCTTCGCCATGCGATCCGGATGAAAAACTTCCAGCGCATCCAACTTTTCGCCCAAAGCGATAAACTTAATCGGTACTTGCGTCACGGAACGAATCGACAGAGCCGCGCCGCCACGCGCGTCGCCGTCGAGCTTACTTAACACGACACCGGTAATGGTCAGCGCATCGTGAAATGCCTGCGCCACTTTCACCGCATCCTGACCGGTCATGGCGTCTAAAACCAAAAGAATCTCCGCCGGCATCGTCGCCGCTTTTATTCCCTTGATTTCTTCCATAAGCGCCTCGTCTACATGAAGACGGCCGGCCGTATCAATAATCACGACGTCGTTCCCGTTGGCCTTCGCATGTTCCACACCGCGCTTTGCAATTTCCACCGGGTTCATATCGACCCCTTGGGAAAACACGGGCACTTGGATTTGCGATGCCAAGACCTGCAGCTGCTTAATGGCCGCCGGTCGATACACGTCACAAGCCACAAGCAAAGGCCGTTTATTTTTCTTCGTTAGTAAACGAGCCAATTTAGCCGTGGTCGTGGTCTTCCCTGCCCCTTGGAGGCCGGTCATTAAAATGACGGTGGGATTTTTAGAAAAGTCGATTTTTTCGGAACTGTCCCCCATTAGGGCAGACAACTCTTCCATAACGATCTTAATTACCTGTTGGCCCGGCGTAAGGCTCTCCATTACGTCGCTGCCCAAGGAGCGCTCTTTTACTTTTTTGACGAAAGTTTTGACAACCTTAAAGTTGACATCCGCCTCGAGTAGTGCCAGTTTGACTTCACGCATCGCCTGATCGACATCTTGCTCGGTTACTTTTCCTTTGCCTCGCAGTTTTCCGATCGTGTCTTGCAATTTATCGGCTAGGGATTCAAATATCATAGTATCCCTCCTTATCTATACGAGTTTCAATCACGTCGATGATGTGCTGAAAACGTGGATCCATTGAAAATTGACGAAGCTCTTCCAACGATTCGCAAATCTCCTCGGCGTCTTCATTCCATCGTTTCGTTTTATTGGCGAGGCCCAGCGTCGATTCATAGTTTTTCAGAGCCGCTTCCGCGCGTTTTATGTGCTCGGATACGGCTTGTTTCGAAATATGCAACAGATCCGCTATCTCATTTAAGGAATAGTCTTCCTTATAGTAGAGATCCATCACTTGCCGTTGCCTATCGCTCAACAATTGATCGTATAAGTCTAACAAAACATTGACGTGTACTGTCTTATCCATGATCACTCCCACAAAAAACAGGGTCAGGTTAAATCCTTGACCCTGTGAATTATACTATCCTTTAGAATTCTTGTCAATATTCGATGCCTAAAATTTCATCGACTGTCTTGTAGCGCTTGCCACCTTTCATGTAAACTTTCGGCAGCCTCTTTTTAAAATGGGTAACGAAAGAGGTCGGAATTTCGTTGTTGGCCTTCGCCAGCTCTTCGATGGTGATTTCTTCGTTTCCTTGTTTGCCGATAATAACTGCCTCGTCGCCAACCTCGCAGTCTACGCCGGTGACGTCCACCATCATTTGATCCATACAGATACGTCCGATTTGCGGACAACGCTTACCGCCGATCAACACGTCAATTTTTCCCGACATACTCCGTTCCATGCCGTCCGCATACCCGATGGGAAGTGTTGCAATTTTTGTTTCTCCTTCGGTGACGTAAATTTGTCCATAGCTAACGCCTTCGCCGGCTCCAACCGTTTTAACGTGCCCGATCTTAGCCTTTAATTGTGCGACGAAATGCACATCAAAGTCTTTTCCACCCGGATCTCCTTCAGTGGTTCCGTATTGAATAATGCCAGGGCGGACGTATTCCAAGTCGAATTCTCTAAAATTCATCAAGGCATGGGAGTTGGATACGTGGCGATTTAACGAAATACCCCGTTTCTTCAATTCCTGTACGACCCAATCATAACGCGCATATTGTTTTAAGGTAAATTCACGATCTTCATCGGCCAGTGCAAAGTGTGTAAACATACCTTTCACTTCGATATGGTCCATGTTCACGATGCTTTCGATGGCATCGATACTTTCGTCAGTCGGTTTGAATCCAATCCGATTCATTCCGGAATCGATGGCGATATGCACGCCAGCTTTCTTGCCCATGCGGCCAGCCAAATCATTTAATTTACGGGCCACATCGACACGATATAACGCCATATCAATGGAGTTTTCGATCATCGTATCGGCTAGCTCTTCCGGCGTATAGCCCAAGACTAAAATGGCGACGTCCGGAAGATTTCGGCGAAGCGCGAGTCCTTCGTTTCCGGAAGCTACAGCAAATCGCCTGATACCGGCTTCTTGCATTGTTTTTGCTATTTCTGCCGCACCAAAGGAGTAGGCATCCGCTTTGACAATAGAGATGACTTCGGCTCCTTCGCGCAAATGCCGCTGAATTTCCTGCATATTTTTCTTTACCTGATCGAGATCAATTTCAAGCCAAGCGGGACGTGTAATTTTCATAAATACCTCCTCCAATGATCCGTTGGATATAATTTCTTTTTTTCATTATCCAACTTTCATAAAGAAATTGCAAGAGGTCAGCCGGTAAATGCATATTATTCCGCACTGATTAACGCATTCGCAAAATCTTTTCCCGAAAAATCCTGTAAGTCCAACATGCTTTCCCCGACGCCGATGAGTTTTATGGGGATATCCAGTTCCTGCACTAAGGGAAGTACTACGCCGCCTTTGGCCGTACCGTCCAACTTAGTGAGTATAATCCCACTCAAATCGGTCACCTCGTCAAAAGTCTTTGCCTGAAGGATCGCATTTTGTCCCGTCGTGGCGTCAAGGACGAGAAGGGATTCTTTTTGGGCATTCGGCGCTTCTTTTTCAATAATCCGATGAATTTTTTCCAGTTCATTCATGAGATTCTTCTTGTTGTGCAAGCGCCCCGCCGTATCACAAATCAACACGTCGATTCCTCTGGACTTTTGTGCCTGAATTGCGTCAAATACAACAGCCGCCGGATCTGCTCCTTCTTTGTGACTGATTACCGGCGTGCCGGAGCGTTCTCCCCACGTTTCAATCTGCTCAATGGCAGCCGCGCGGAACGTATCTGCCGCTGCGATTAACACCGATTTCCCTTCATTTTTAAAACGATAGGCAAGTTTTCCAATTGTCGTCGTCTTCCCGACGCCATTGACACCGACGATGAGAATAATCGCCGGAGAAGGTTCCACATTTAATCGATTCCGCGACGGATCTTCTTCCAACATGACGCGGATTTCCTCGGCCAACAACCCTTTAACCAGTTTTGGATCTTGAATCTGACGCTCGCGAATGCGTTCTTTAAGCCGGTCGATCAAAGTCATCGTCGTTTCCATGCCTATGTCCGACGAAATCAATAAATCTTCCAAATCTTCCAACATATCGTCGTCGATTTTCACGTAGTTCCCTAAGATGTCGTTGATCTTAAAGTTCATATCATCTCGGGTCTTTTCCAGCCCCTGCTTTAACCGTTGAAACCAACCGACTTTTTCTTCCGACTTATCGGCCTTCTCCGGCTCGTGCGAATCCTCTTTTCCCTCTGGCGGCTCCGGGGACTCTTCTGGGTCGAAAATTTCCATTTCTTCTTGCGCGACAGTTGTGTCTTTCATACTTTCGGAAGATGTCGTCTCTTCTACAGGTGCAAACTTCCTGGACACTACATCGCCAAAATTCTCAAACCCTTCTTCCCCTATTTCATCTTCCACATCTTCGGAAACTTCCTCCTCGGCTATCAATTCATCGTTCGAGTCCGCTTCCATCCCGCTCTTTATAGACCCTCTTTCTTTGCCGGATGCGGAAAAATCGTAGGCTTTGTGCCGAATCTGCTCCTCCTCTTCGTTATGCTCTTCCTCCGTAGTTGACGACTCCGACGGCTCCTCGAAAGCGCCCTCCTCTATTGCATCGGAAGTTGAAGGTTCTGCTTTACCTTCTTGTTCCGATTCAGTTGAATCTACATCCCGATGGACTTCCTTCAGTTCGTCTTCGGCTTTTTCCTCTTGTTTACTGATTTTTCGTTTGAACCACTCCAGCATGCGCTTCTACCTCCTCTAATTCTAAAAACAACAATCGGGAAATTCCCTTTTCCTCCATGGTCACGCCATAAATCTCATTGGCCATTTCCATGGTCTGTTTGCGGTGGGTAATCATAATAAACTGCATATCTTCGATTTGTTTAACGTAGTTGGAATAGCGGCGAATATTGGCGTCGTCTAGGGCGGCGTCAATTTCGTCGACGATACAAAACGGTGATTGGCGCATACGCAATAGAGCGAATAGAAGAGCCACCGCTGTCATGGATCGTTCTCCTCCGGATAACAGGCTTAAGGATTGCAATTTTTTCCCCGGAGGCTGGGCGGAAATTAAAATGCCCGTCTCAAGTATATCCCCCTCGTCCCAGGCCAAGGAGGCCTTTCCCCCTTGAAAGAGTTCGCGAAATATATCATTAAAATAGCCATTGATCAAAATCAACGCTTCTTCCAATTGCTTGCGCATATCGCGATCGAAATGCCGAATCATTTTTTCCAATTTTTCCTTGGATAAAACCAGGTCTTCCCGTTGTCCGGACAAAAAATCCACCCGTTCTTTCCACGCGTCGTACTGAATGAGCGCATCGCCATCTACGGGTCCGATAGAGGCTATTTCCCCTTCTATGGCTGCCTCCTTCTTTCTTAACACGGTAACGGCCATATTCAACAGCTCCTGTACGTCTCCGGGATTTTCCATCTGTTCCAACGCATCGGAAAAAATAATGCAGGCTCTATCCGCTTCTTCCAATTGGTTTTGAAGGCGAACCAATTCCTTTTCCAGGGTAAAGGCTTGCTCTTTATTCTCTTCAAGTACTGCCTTTTCCTCACGCAAGCGTTGTTTTCTTTCCGCTACATGATTTTTCATGGAAACGAATGCCTCCTGAAGCTCTGTGACGCGCTCTTCCAACACGACGCTTTCGGGTTCCTCTAAAGACAACGCTTCATCTAATTCCGCGATTTCACGAACGATCACTTCTACATTCTCCGCACTCGCGCTCACTCGGCTCTTTTTCCCTTCCAAATCTCGAAGCTCCTGCTCCAAGCGAAGACTTTCTACCCGATAACCGGCCGCGATCTGTTGTTTTTC
>JAEXBU010000094.1 GCA_023393815.1 Bacillota bacterium
GACGAAGACGTCTGTTCGCCGAAGAAGAACACGGGTCTATTCGACACCCTTCGAGGAAAAAGCGCCATTCACCATATCTTTGTCGGGCACGATCACGACAACGACTTTTTCGCCGATTACGAGGGAATGCATTTGTATTATGGAAGAATTAGCGGTTACAACGCCTATGGCGAGCTTCCTCGAGGCGTTCGCGTGATCGAATTGACGGAAGACGGCGTTGAAAGCCGCGTTGTGGAAGAAAAACCTTGACAGATTGCGGATCCGACAATATAATGGATCAGATAGTTATCCTTGCTCGTATGACGAGCCGTCAGTCCACAAGGAGGTGACAGACATGAACAATTATGAAGTAATCCTTATGTTCTATCCCGACGCCGAATCTGAGAGACGCGTAAAGCAATACGAAAGATTAAAGGCCATTATCGCCGATGGCGGTGTGATCAAATCGGAAGACGAATGGGGCACGCGCAAGCTCGCCTATGAAATCGAAGATTACAAAGAAGCATTCTACGTTCTCGTCGAATTCGACGCAGAGCCGAGTGTGATCAAAGAGTTCAGCCGTATTGCAAGTATTTCCGATACGGTTATGCGCCATATGGTCGTCCGCGTAGATGAATAAGAAACGGGATTGGTGATATCGTGAATTTAGTTGTACTTTACGGGAGACTGACGAGAGATCCGGAGCTTCGCTATAGCCAAAACGGCGTGGCAAACACCTTTGCTACCGTTGCCGTGGATCGCGGAATGAGCCGTGAAAAACGGCAAGAAGCAGAAGCGTCCGGCCAACCCACAGCCGATTTTATCGGCATCAAAGCCTTTGGAAAGACCGCTGAATTATTGGGAAATTACTTCCACAAGGGCGATCGCATTGCACTCGAAGGACGCATCTCCACCGGCAGCTACGAAAAAAATGGCGAACGCGTCTATACCACCGATGTGGTCGTAAACCGCGTGCACTTCGTGGAAAGCGCCAAAGAGTCGGGCAATATGGCAGGCGGCGGCAACATGGCTCCGCCGACGAACATGGCCTACCGATCGAACAATCAAAATCAGCCTGGGAATTCTTTCTCGTCCGGTTTCGGGCCGAAGTCCGATGACGAAGGCTATTACCCGATCGACAACAATGATATCCCATTTTAACGAATGGTAAGGGGTGAGACTATGCAAAGAAGATATCGTTCCAGAAAAAAAGTCTGCATTTACTGCGCAGACAAAGAAAAGAAAATCGATTATAAAGACACGCAAACCTTAAAGCGTTTTATTTCCGACCGCGGAAAAATCCTTCCTCGTCGCGTGACCGGCGCTTGCGCCAAACACCAACGGAAGATCACCACGGCCATTAAGCGCGCAAGACAAGTGGCGCTTCTGCCCTACAGCGCCGACTGATTCAAAGGTTTAAATACACACAGCTCCCGTTCGCGGGAGTTTTTTTATTTGCGGCGAAAAGAGAGAAGTTCTTCTCGGGGGAAGGATTTTACGCCCATTTTACGGGACAAAGGGGATGCGAAAATGGCGAAAGCGGCGGAAATATGGTAAAATAGTCCGATATGAGGTGATAGATTGTATCGAAAAATTTACGGCTTGCGGGTGCTCAAGCTGCTTTTATATTCTATCTTGCTGGTTATGGGCGGGCTTTTTGTACCCATCCTTTTTGCGTTCATACCGGCTATGTTTTTGTCGGAAATGCGCCTTCAAGGTGTGCTCCCTATTTTCGGCGTCTTTGTAGGGTCCTGTATCCTGATAGGTCTGTTGACCGATCCCATTCTGGGCCTGTCTTTGTTGACGGTAATGGGGCCGTTGATCTTAATTTTGGATTATTGTATGCGCACGGATCGGTCCGTGGAAACGACAATGGCCGTGGGAACCTTGCTTTTTCTCGTAAGTTTCGGTTTTATCCTGTATCGAACCGGTGCCCTTCAGGCGATTCAGTCCGGGGAATTGCTCAAGAGTTTTAACGCCATTCAAGGGGAGATGGTGCAAAAGGCCATGTTGACGGACATGGAAAAGTCACGTATCGTCTTATCTCTCAAGACCATGATGGGGCGCGCCATGACTCTGTTACCGTCCTTCTTCCTTCTTTCCGGTCTGGGTGTCGTGTACCTGTCCTACCGCATTAGCGGCAGAAATATGCGTATCGCCGGGGAAAAAGTTATTTGCCCCGGACCCTTTTTCTTAACACATTTGCCGCGAGGAATCGTTCTGCTTTCCGTTGGTTTTTTGGGAGCGGCCTTTGCCGGGAATTATTTTTTATCTCTCGGAATTGATCTTTACGTCTCAAATGGTCTGGTCATCGTCGTAAGCCTTTTGTCTTTTCAAGGTATGAGCGTGGTGAACTTTTACTTGCTCCGCTACGTTCCGTCGGCGGCCTTTCGGGGAATAATCATGTTGTTTATTCTTATGGTTCCCGTGGGACAAATGGGGCTCGCGTCTTTGGGATTACTCGATCAGTTTATCGACGTGCGAGGCATAGAGGGGGTATGAGTATGGAAAAATCCATTTCATTAAAGGACTTTTACTTTTATTTAATTGTCGTTGCCCTCTTGACTGCGGCCCTCTTTTTCTACAATCCCGTGTTGGGAACCTTGGGTGTCGTCGTCTGGGTTTTGACGGCATCCTACGCCTATAGCAACGCGAAAAGGTATAATAGTGAATGGAAAGAACACTTCAATAACTTACACAGGGATTTCGAGAAGGTGACGGAGCGAACCATTTTCTCCATGCCCTTTCCTTTGGTCGTGGCTGATGGGGAGGGAAAGATCGTGTGGCACAACACCCTCTTCGCCGATCTGTTCGGCGCGGATATATTAAAGGGAAAATTCCTTCCCGATTATGTCGCGGACTTAGCCGGCGAGGAAAAGGGATTGAAGCCCATAGAAAATGGGGCCGGAGTGGAGATCGCCGAGGTATGCTACCGAGCTTTTAACAATGTGGTGAATTTCCAACGGGGAGGAAAAGAGGACGTACTGTCGCTTTTTTACTTCGTAGATCAAAGCGATTTTAAAGAGATGGAAGCTCTTTACGAAGATAGTGGTGGCGTGGTCTTAATCGTCGAAGTGGATAATTTCGACGAAGTCGTGGACGCGGCGCCGGCATCGAGAAAGCCCCTCTTGATTGCGGAAATCGATCACCGAATTAACGAATATTTCCGCGATCGAAACGCCTTGGTGCGAAAATTTCAAGAAGATATGTACCTGATCGTCATGCGAAAGATGGACATCGAACCGATTTTAGAGCAGAAATTTGACATTCTGGACAGGATTCGCGAGATCGACGCGGGCAACACGGTGAGCGTCACCATCTCCGCCGGGGTCAGCCGTCCAGGTCTTTCTTTTATGGAGGCCTACAAAGAAGCGGACACTTGCTTGGATGTAGCTTTAGGTCGCGGGGGCGACCAAGTGGCTCTAAAGAGCGACGAGACCTACACTTATTTCGGCGGCAAGTCGAAAGCCGTGGAAAAGCGAAACAAGGTGAAGGCTCGCGTGTTGGGCGTTGCTTTAAAACAGTTGATCGATAAGTCGCCCCGGGTTTTCGTCATGGGCCACAAGAATGCGGACATGGATGCCATCGGCGCGGCCGTAGGAGTTATGCGAGCCATACGGAATCAGAACAAGGAAGGTTATATCGTTCTGGGCGAAGTGAACCCTTCCATCGAAGTCTTGATCAAGGTCATGAAGCGAGAAGAACCGGAACTTTTTAAACGGATTGTTTCCGGGGAACGGGCCGAAGAGTTAATTCGCCAAGGAGACTTGGTTATTCTCGTGGACAATCACAAGCCCTCGTTTACGGAACACCCGCCCTTGTTGGATCGAACATCCAACGTGGTGGTCATTGATCACCATCGGCGCAGCAGCGAGTTTGTAGATAATCCGGTACTTTCCTACGTGGAACCCTATGCGTCGTCGACGGCAGAGCTGATCACGGAGATGCTCACCTATATGTACGACGATACGGAGCTGACCAATTTTGAAGCCAACGCCCTCATGAGCGGCGTGGTAGTCGATACGAAAAACTTTACCTTTAAAACCGGCGTGCGAACCTTTGAGGCCGCGTCGGTATTGAAGCGAGCGGGCGCGGATATGAGCCAGGTGCGGTTTTTCTTCGAAGATGATTACGACACCATCGTCTCCCGCGCGGAAGTGGTACACAATGCACGAATTATTTTCGACAACATCGCCATCTCCCAATTAAAGGAAGATATGCCCAACTCCGTGCTCGTCAGTGCCCAGGCGGCAGATGAGCTTTTGGGCATCCACGGCATTAAGGCCTCTTTTGTCTTAAACAAGAAAAAAGATGTGGTGCACATTTCCGGCCGCAGTTTCGGCGATGTGAGCGTTCAGTTGATTTTGGAAAAACTGGGAGGCGGCGGCCATTTAAATATGGCCGGTGCGCAAGTAGCCGGCGACGACATTGACGCCGTGGAAAAACAATTAATCGACGCTATTGCCGAGTATTTAGAAGAAGGAAAAGGAGAAAAGGAAGCATGAAAGTTATCTTGTTAAAAAACGTGGACAAATTGGGAAAAGAAGGGGACTTAGTCGAAGCAAAAAGCGGTTATGCCAGAAATTTCCTCTTCCCTCACAAGGCGGCCGTGGAAGCGACGCCTGAAAATATGAAAAATTGGAAGGAAATGAAGGCGAAAGAAGCGGCCGAAGAAGCGGCTCGGGTGGAAGAAGCGGAAGCACAAAAGAAAGAATTGGAATCGAAGGTAGTGGATCTCAAGGCCAAAGGCGGCGCCAATGGAAAATTGTTCGGCGCCATAACGGCCAAAGACATTGCCGATCGAATGAACGCCATTTTCGGCGTAAAGATCGACAAGAAAAAAATCGTCCTCACGGAAAACATTAAGACTACGGGCAAACACAAGGTTGTCGTGAAGCTCCACGGCGACATTAGCGCCGACGTGGACGTTTCCATCGAAGCGGAATAATGCCGAACGCAACAGAAGGGCGCGTGCCGCCTCACGATGAGCAGGCCGAAGCGTCGGTTTTAGGAGCCATGCTCCTGGATAAAAGCGCCATTACTACGGCGGTGGAAATCATCCGTGCCGAGGATTTTTACTTTGACAGCCACAAGGCCATATTTGAAGGCATTTTGCGTCTTTATAACAAAAATGAGCCCGCCGATATGATTACCTTGTCCGACTATTTGAAAAAAAACGGGCAGCTGGAAGCCGTCGGCGGCTATACTTATTTAGGAAGATTGACTTCCGGCGCCGGTGCGGTGAGCAACACGGAGGCCTACGCTAATATCATTAAGGAGAAGTCCACTTTGCGTGCTTTAATTCGGGCGGGCAGCGACATTGTGGAAGACAGTTACCGGGACGACGACGAGGTGGGCGCTATTATCGAAAAGGCGGAGAAATCCATCTTCGATATTACCCAGGACAATCAACGAAACGGGCTGTTGGACATGGGCGAGGTGATGGCTACCACCTTCGACGTCATGCAGAGGCGATCGGAAAACAAGGGGGGTCTTACGGGCCTTACCACAGGTTTTATCGATCTGGACCGAAAGACTTCGGGAATGCAAAAGGCCGATTTGGTTCTTTTGGCTGCTCGCCCTTCCATGGGGAAGACGGCTCTTATGGTCAACATCGCCACCAATGCAGCCTTAAAGGCGAACGCCACCGTGGCCATGTTTTCCTTGGAAATGAGCCGCAACCAACTGTCTCAACGGATTTTATCGTCTTTAAGCCACGTGGATTTGATGAAGATTATTTCCGGGGATTTGACCACCGAGGAATGGTCCAAAGTAATCGAAACCATGACATATATGAACGAAATGGCCATTTACATCGACGACACGGCGGGGATTACGCCTTTGGAAGTAAAGGCTAAGTGCCGCCGACTGAAGGCGGAAAAGGGATTGGATCTGGTGGTAATCGATTACTTGCAACTTATGGAAGTAGGCGGCCGCGCCGAATCCAGACAACAGGAAATTTCCGCTATCTCCCGTCAACTTAAGGGAATCGCCAAAGAATTGGACGTGCCGGTTGTCGCTCTGTCTCAATTGTCCCGGGCGCCGGAAATGCGTGCCGATCACCGGCCCATTCTTTCGGACCTTCGGGAATCCGGAGCTATCGAGCAAGACGCGGATATTGTCATGTTCCTGTACCGGGACGAATACTACAATCCCGACACGGAAAAGCAGGGCTTGGGCGAATTGATTATCGCCAAGCACCGTAACGGCCCCACGGGCACGGTGGAACTCTTGTTTAAGGGCGAATACACGAAGTTTGTCAACTTACAAGCGTAATCGGAGGAACAATGGATATAATCAAAGTTATCTTATTGGGGATCGTGGAAGGGGTCACGGAATTTCTTCCCATCTCCAGTACGGGCCACTTGATCTTGGCTCATGAATTTATCGGACTCGAGCCACAGAGCTTTCAAAATGCTTTTGACGTCTGCATTCAGCTGGGCGCTATTTTGGCCGTAGTGGTCTTGTACTTTAAAAAACTGTGGCCCTTTATGCGGCAAAGGGGCAAAGTTGTGGCGGAGAGAAAGACATTCGAACTGTGGTTGAAAGTCATCGTCGGTGTGATTCCGTCGGCGGTGCTTGGCTTTTTATTTGACGATTTTATCGACGCCCACCTCTTCAAACCTCAAGTGGTAGCCGCCACCTTGCTTATCTACGGGATCTTGATTCTCCTAATCGAGAATCGAAATAAAAGAGGGCGCACGGAGGCGAAAGTGAGTCGGGTAGAAAACATGCCCTATGGTATGGCCTTCGCCATCGGTCTCTTCCAATGTTTGGCCATGGTTCCCGGTACCAGCCGAAGCGCCGCTACGATTTTGGGCGCCCTGCTTCTCGGCACGAGCCGCGGGGCGGCGGCGGAATTTTCATTTTTCCTCGCCATCCCTACCATGTTCGGCGCAACCCTGCTGAAAATTGTGAAAAACGGCTTAGCCTTTAGCGGTTACCAATGGTTCTTGATTCTGTTGGGAGCCGTGGCGAGCTTTGTCGTGGCTGTAGTGGTCATTCAAAAATTCATGGACTACATTCGAAAACGCGACTTTCGAATCTTCGGTACCTATCGAATCCTTTTGGGTCTCATCGTCTTTTTATACTTCACCTTTTCGTGAAAGCGCGCGGACATCCGCGTGCTTTTTTGATGAGAAAATAGAATGATCGAGGAAGGTGGAAGCTTGGCGCGGAGAAGGCGGAAAGTACGAAACGCGTCGGGGAAAGATTTGCGGCGATAGGGTATGCATTTGATCGTTTTAGCGAAAATAGGGATTGAGAATCTTTCTTATTCTCTTGAAATGCTGAGGGGCGAGTGTTATAATTTCTATAATGAGATATATTTTCATTGGGAGGCAAGGGCCTTTTTCTTTTGGACTTTGCTGATAATCGTTATTATAAGGAGATACATATGAATTTAGTCGTTGCGCCGAAAAATGTGGATTTGAAAGTGCTGAAGGTGCGGGATCAAAAATTGGACAAGAGCCAAGTGACCCATTTGCAGAACTTGGGTTTTGTAGAAGGCGCTATTTGCCGGGTGGTGTCGGACGTTCAGGGATCGGTGATCGTCATCATCAAGGGCGTGCGCGTCGGCTTAGGCAAAGATTTGGCGGAATGTATTCGTGTGACCGTGTGAGGTGAAATATGAATTTAAGTCAAGCGTCGGTAGACAAATATTATGTAGTGACGAAAATCAACGGGCAGGGTCCCTTGAAGCGCCGGATTATGGATATGGGTATCACGAAAAAAACGGAATTATTCGTACGAAAATTTGCGCCTTTGGGTGATCCCATTCAATTGACTGTTCGCGGCTACGAGTTGAGTTTGAGAAAGGCCGATGCGGAGTTGGTAGAAGTGGAAGAAATTCAAGGACCGAAGGAGGAAAAGGCGTGAGAATTGCATTAGCGGGTAACCCGAACAGCGGGAAGACTACTTTGTTTAACGCCCTAACCGGGTCCCACCAATTTGTGGGAAACTGGCCTGGGGTCACCGTGGAAAAGAAAGAAGGTAAGTACAAGAAGGACACGAGCGTAAGCATTACGGACCTTCCCGGCATTTACAGTTTGAGTCCCTATACTTTGGAAGAAGTGGTGAGCCGGAAGTACTTACTAAACGAAAAGCCGGAAGTGATCATTAACATTATCGACGGGGTCAACTTAGAGCGAAACTTGTACTTAACTACCCAGCTGTTGGATCTGGGCATCCCCGTCGTCGTCGCCGTGAACCGCATGGACGTGGTTCGCAATAAGGGCGATGTGATTGATCGCACGGGTCTGGAAAAAGCTTTGGGCGCGCCGGTGGTGG
>JAEXBU010000095.1 GCA_023393815.1 Bacillota bacterium
CCTCCCCACTCCGGCGTCGGCGGCTGCACGCCGAGCCCGATAAAGCTCAGGCTCGCCGCCTGTAAGATGGACGTGCCTACGCCCAAGGTAGCCTGGACGATAATCGGCCCCAAACAATTGGGAAGGATGTGGCGAAAAATCAAGCGGAAATTCGACGCACCGCCGATCTTTGCCGCCTCTACGTATTCCTGTTCTTTCACGGAAAGGACGCTGGCCCGCACGATCCGCGCGTAATTCGTGATCCCCGACAGGGACACGGCGAGGATCAAATTGCGGATTCCCGTGCCCAAGACCGTAGAAATGGCGATGGCCAAAATTAACGACGGTATGGAGAGAATAATATCCACGAGCCGCATGAGCACATTGTCCACGCCACCGCCGAAAAAGCCCGCCACTGCCCCGATGACGGTTCCGAAAATCACTGAAAGAATCGTAGCTAAAAAGCCGATAAAAAGGGAGATCCTCGCTCCGTAAACCACATTAGAAAAAATGTCTCGACCGAAATTATCCGTACCGAAAAAATGCTCCGCCGAGGGCGTTTGAAACCGGTTCGCCAAATTTTGATCATAGGGCACTTGCGTGGCGATCAATGGCGCAAAGACGGCGACAGCGATCATCACCGCAATAATGAAAAGTCCCATCACGGCCATTTTATTTTTCTTGAACAGACGAAGGAAATCGTAAAATCGCGATTGATGAAATGTCATAAGGACTCCTTATTGATACTGGCTGCGCACGCGAGGATCCAAAAAGCCGTAGAGAATATCCACAAGCAAGTTCAGCACACAGTAAGACAGAGAAATCAACAGCACCGCCCCCAAAATCATGGGGTAATCCATAGCGGAAATACTTTGTACCATGTGCCGACCGATGCCGGGGATGGAAAAAATAGTTTCCGTCAAGACGCTGCCGCCGATTAAAGAGCCGGTCAATAGGCCCGCGCTGGTGAGCACGGGGATCATGGCGTTTTTCAAAGCGTGGACGAAGAGAATATAGCCCTCTCGCAACCCCTTGGAACGGGCGGTGCGAATGTAGTCCTTGCTCAAGACCTCCAACATGGAAGAGCGGGTTTGCCGCATAATCACGGCCATGGACTGGAATCCCAAGGCGAAGCCCGGCAAAATCAAATGCTTAAAGGACCGAAGCCCAGAAGAAGGGAGCCAACCCAACTTCACGGAAAATAAGAGGATAAACAACATCCCCGACCAGAAGATGGGCATGGACAGGCCGATCATACCGAAGAACATGGAAATTTTGTCGATCCAGCTGTACTTATACACGGCACTGAGCACGCCGAAGATAATCCCGAAGATCACGGCCACGGCCAGAGAAAAGAGAGTCAGCTTTACCGTGGCGGGAAAGTATTCCTTTAAAGTATCGCCCACATCGGCGCCGGAAAGGTAGCTCTTCCCTAAATCCCCGTGCAGCGCCCCTTTCATATAGCGGCCGTATTGCACAATGAAGGGATCGTTTAAGCCCAGCTTTTCCCTATAGGCCTCAATGGCTTCCCGCGGCGCCTGCTGCCCTAATTTCGCCATCGCCGCATCCCCGGGGGTCAGGTACAAGAGGCCGAAAATAATGAAGCTGACGCCTAGCATCGTGGGCACCATGAGTAAGAGTCGTCGAAGAATAAATTTGCTCATGCTCTCCTCTTTCCACGCATTTATATAATAAAGACTCCCTAAGGAGCCTTTATCGTCATGCGTTATTCAAACGTAATGTGGTAAAACTCGTTGCTGCCCGAAGGATCGGGGTCGAAGTTTTTAACGGACTTCTGCGTACCGATGATCTGTTCCCCGTAAAGGGCGAAGATCACGGGGCGTTCCTTCACTACCATCTCTTGCGCTTGTTTGTAAATATCCGCCCGTTCCTCTTTCGGCGCCCGAAGACCCTTTTCGATTAAAGCGTCCAGCTCGGGATTGCCGTAGAACATAAAGTTCGGACCCACGCCTTTTTTCTCCGTCGCGTACGTTGCGTAGAGAGGATAATGAGGATCCACAACCGACGGCGACCAGCTCATAATAAACATGTCGTGGTCGTGATCGGGTTTTCCCAAGGCGGACATATAAGCGTTCCATTCCATGGCGTTGATCTCAACATTCAATCCCACTTCCGCCAATTGGGACTGAATAATCGTGGCCATATCCTTACGGGATTGTTGGTCGTGGACGTAGAGTTTCACTGTCTCCCCTTCTTTGACCCCGGCCTCTTTCAGAAGCGCCTTGGCCTTTTCGACGTCACGCTTTTCCGGTTTCAGGGAATCAGAAATCGAATAGGGAATGTTCGGGTTGACCGGACCGGTGGCTACCTTGCCGTGCCCCATGTAGACCGCATCAATAATGGCCTGCATATCTAAAGCATAGGCCATGGCCTCCCTCGCCTTGGGGTTTTGGAAAATGCCTCTATCCACGGTGAGGCCGACAAAGTGGACGGAATTGTCCAATTTCGTATAAAGGGTTAAATCTTCATTTTCATCCACCTTCGAAGCGTCGTTAGGCGCCACTTCCATGGCGATGTCCGCCTGTCCGCTGTCCAGCTCGATGACGCGATTGCTGTCTTCCGGAATAATGCGGAAGACCATTTTCGAGAAGGCCGGCTTGTCGCCCCAATAATTTTCGTTGAAACTGAGAGACGTGTTGTCCAACTTCTTCCAGTCATCCAACTTAAAGGGGCCGGTGCCCACGGGATGGGTTCCCAACGCTTCCGGATCTTTTTCCGTGGTCGTCTTATCGACCATGGAGGCCGCCGGATGAGCCAATGCCGCCGAAAAAGTAGCATCGGGAGCCTTCAATTTAAATTTTACAACATAGGGATCCGACGTGTCGTAACTGTTCGGATCGATTTGGCCGAAAATATAACCGTAGGCGTCGGATTGCGCCACGCGATTTAATGTATAAGCCACGTCTTCCGATGTAAACTCTTCCCCATTGGAAAATTTTACACCTTGTTTCAGCTTAATGACGTAGCTCACGTCGTCGGGCTGTTCAATGGACTCTGCCAAGCGATTTTCCATGGTGCCGTCGGCCTTGCGAACCACGAGGGGATCGTAGATCTGTTTAATGATGTTTTCAGCGTAAATACTGTTTTGAATGGTGGGATCCATAGACTCCGCATCGGAAGCTTGGGCGATTACTAAGGTATCCTTATCCTTCGATGCGCTTTTTCCGCCACCACCGCCGCAAGCGGTCAGCAACATGGTCATCGCCAGAGCCGCTGCTACAAATTGTCTCTTCATTTTCGATCACTTCACTTTCATTAGGGGTTTCTTAAGACTGTACGTGGTTTAGGTAAAGTATACCCGAACGAAAGGATCTGAAATCAGATTTCTATTTAGACTTCTTCGCTTTCTACGCGAGAAATCACGGCGCCGAGATTTCGAAACTTTTCTTCAATGTCTTCGTAACCCCGGTCGATGTGGTAAATGTCGTGAATATGGGTCTTTCCCTCCGCTACGAGGCCGACGAGAATCAGTGCCGCTCCGGCGCGCAAGTCGCTGGCGTGGACGTGGGCGCCCTTTAAGTGTTTCGGACCGATGACCACGGCGCTTCTCCCGTCAATCTTTATATCCGCACCCATTTTTTCAAATTCTTCCACGTGCATAAAGCGGTTTTCGAAGACGGTTTCTATGGCCACGTTGCTCCCCTTGCACTGGGTCATGTAGGCCATAAACTGCGCCTGCATATCCGTGGGAAATCCCGGATAGGGCAGGGTCTTAATGTCGATGGCTTCTGGAATGGCACATCCGATGACCCGCACGTTTTCTCCTTCTTCGATGACTTCGGCACCGGATTCCTTGAGCTTTGCGATCACGGGTTTAATGTGATTGGTAATGACATTTTCCACGAGCACGTCTCCCCCGGTAATGGCCGCCGCCACCATAAAAGTTCCCGCTTCGATACGGTCGGGAATAATGGCGTGCCGCGCACCGCCTAATTTGTCCACGCCCACGATGCGAATGGTGGATGTGCCCGCACCGGTCACCTTGGCGCCGAGCTTTCTCAAAAAGTTCGACAAATCCACGATCTCCGGTTCTTTCGCCGCATTATCGATCACCGTCTCCCCTTCGGCCATCACCGCCGCCATCATAATATTTTCCGTGGCGCCCACCGAGGGAAAGTCCAAGTAAATTTTTTCACCAACGAGCCTCTCGCACGAGGCGGTAATGTTTCCGATATCCTCTTTGATCTCGGCCCCTAAAGCGCGGAAACCCTTTAAATGGTAGTCGATCGGTCTTGCGCCGATGGAACAGCCGCCGGGCAGAGAATTTTCCGTCTTTCCCATGCGCGCGAGCAAAGGTCCCATAACGAGAAACGAGGCGCGCATTTTGCTCATAAGCTCAAAAGGCGTCTTGTACTCCGACAGACCGGCGGAGTTGATCTTCAGCTTTCCCTTGCCTAAGACTTCCACCGTCGATCCCAAAGCTTCCAACACGCGGCACATAATATGCACGTCTTGAAGCTCCGGCACTTCTTCCAAATAAATATCTTCCGTTCCCAAAAGGCAGGCGGCCAAAATAGGCAGCGCCGCATTTTTCGCGCCACTGATACGTACGCGCCCCTTGAGGGCCGGGCTTTTTTCCACGACGATTTTTTCCAAAAACATTCTCCCCTTACATCTGCGAATTTATTTCAGGACCTCGGTCCTCCTATACAAATAGAACGCCGGGAGTATACACTCCGAGCGTTCTTATTGTACCATATTTACACGGTCTGCAACCGACGGTTCCCCTGTTTTGTTCTAAATCCCTCGGCGGATCACTTCCGTCTTGTATCCGTCGGGATCCGTCACGAAAAAGTAGCGGGGCGTTTCTCCCGGAAGACCCTTCAGCTCCGTCACGTCGAAGCCTTCCGCCTTCATGCGGGCGTGATCCGCCTCTAAATCGTCGCTTTCCACCGCCACGTGGCCGTAGCCGTCGCCGATGTCGTAGGCGCCGTGGCCAATATTGTAGGTGAGCTCAAGCTCCGCTTTGTCCCCTTCCAACGCCAGATACACGATCTTAAATCCGTCGGCCGTATGATCTTTTTCGCGAGTGACGCGATAGCCCAGAGCCTTTTCGTAAAAGGCGATGGAGGCCTCTAAGTCCTTTACCCGAATGCAAGTGTGTGCGTAGTTCACGATCTCACCCTTTCAATTTTATCTACGTAGACGCCCTTGTCTACGATAGGATCGTATTCAATTTTATGCAGGCTGGCCTTTTTTACCGCCACCACTTGTCCCGTGATCTCTTCGATGGTATACCCCAGAGAAGGTTGGTGGGCGATAAATAAAATGGGCTCGTCCGTAATGTAGGTTTTCATATTGCGCCAACGGGTGGCGTCTTTATAGCTGACGATTTTTACGTCGTGTACGCCCAGCTTTTTCGCCATGACTTCCGCCGTTTCGGCGGCGCGCTTGTATTCCGAGGCGATAATTTTTTGCGGCAAAGGCCATTCCCGTCTTAAGAACGCTTCCGCCGTGTCTTCCGCTTGAAAGATACCCTCTTGGGTCAAGGCGCGTTCCGCGTCTCGGGCGGCCACATCTTCCGCCTTTCCGTGTCGCATTAAATATAAAATCATAATGACCTCTTATCTAAACAAATTTTTTCCCTCGTAACGGGCCAATTCGCCCAGTTCATCTTCGATGCGAAGGAGTTGATTGTATTTTGCCACCCGATCGGTGCGCGCCGGCGCACCGGTTTTAATTTGTCCCGTATTCAGGGCGACGGCCAAATCGGCGATGGTCGCATCTTCCGTTTCCCCGCTTCGGTGACTCATCACCGCGGTCATCGACGCCCGATTTGCCATGGTTACGGCATCGATGGTTTCAGACAAGGTGCCTATTTGATTCAGCTTAATTAAAATGGAGTTGGCTACGCCGCCTTCAATCCCCTTAGCTAAGCGCTTCACATTGGTGACGAACAGATCGTCGCCGACCAATTGAATTTTCCCGCCTAAGCGATCGGTAAGCATCTTCCATCCTTCCCAATCGTCTTCATTTAACCCGTCTTCGATGCTCTTAATGGGGAAGCGGCCGATCATGTCTTCGTACCAGGCCACCATCTCTTCCGCGCGCAGTTCCTTTCCTTCCCCCTTCAGGACATAGACATCTCTTTCTTCATCGTACATTTCGGAGGCCGCCACGTCCAGGGCAAAAACGATGTCTTCTCCGGGAACGAGACCCGCCGCTTCCACGGCTTCCACAATAAGCTCCAAAGCTTCCACGTTACTGTTTAAATCCGGTGCAAAGCCGCCTTCGTCGCCGACGCCGGTGGAGAGACCCTTGGACTTAATAACTTTTTTCAAATGATGGTATACTTCCGCCCCCATGCGCAGACCTTCTTTAAAGTTTTCGGCGCCGACGGGCATAATCATAAATTCCTGAATGTCTACGTTGTTATCGGCGTGTTCCCCGCCGTTTAAAATATTCATCATAGGTACGGGCAAGGTTCGCGCACCGACGCCGCCCATATATTGGTACAGAGGCAGACCCAATTCATCCGCTGCGGCCTTTGCGACGGCGAGAGATACCCCCAATATGGCATTGGCGCCAAGCTTGGCCTTATTGTCCGTGCCGTCCAAATCCAAAAGGGCTTCGTCGATGCCCAATTGATCCAATACGTCGTAGTCGATGATTTCCGGGGCGATGATTTCATTCACGTGGGCCACGGCATCTTCCACGCCCTTTCCCAAGTAGCGATCGCCGCCGTCTCGCAGTTCAATGGCTTCGTACGCGCCAGTGGACGCCCCCGAAGGAACGATGGCCCGGCCGAATCCGCCGGCCGCCGTATACACTTCCACTTCCACCGTGGGATTGCCCCGGCTGTCCAATACTTCGCGACCATAGATTTCAATAATGCTGCTCATAATTGCTCCTTATTTCCACAAACTTCGGCCGGTCATGGCCTCGGGTTTTTCAATGTATAACTCTTCCAACATAGTGGGAGCGATGTCGGCGAGGACGCCGTCGTCCAATTCCCGCTCAAAACCCACGGGAATCAAAAATACGGGATTCGTGGTGTGGGACGTGACGGGGCGCCCCTCTGCGTCTTTCATCACATCGCAATTGCCGTGATCCGCCGTGATCAGGGCCCGTCCCTCTTTCTTCTCCAGCGCCTCGAGGACCGATTGCAGGGATCGATCCACGGCTTCTACCGCCTGAATAGCGGCCTCCAAATTTCCCGTATGGCCCACCATGTCGGGGTTCGCGTAGTTTACAATGTACACGTCCGCCAAATCTTTTTCCATGGCGTTGATTAGATGCCTCCCCACCAGATCTGCCCGCATGGCCGGTTCCAAATCGTAGGTAGCCACCTTCGGCGAGGGGATTAAAATGCGGTATTCGCCGGGGAAGGGATTCTCCTTTCCTCCGTTTAAGAAAAACGTCACGTGGGCATATTTTTCCGTCTCGGCGATCCGCAGCTGCCTCAGTCCGTGCTCGGAAATCACCTCGCCGAAAGTATCTTTGATCTCTTCCTTGGGATAGATTACGTGGGTATTCGGTATGGTTTCGTCGTAATCGATCATGGTGACCACGTGCATTTTCGGGAAAACCTCCCGATGAAACCCGTCAAAAGCCGGATCGGCAAAAGCCCGTACGATTTCCCTAGCACGATCGGGACGGAAGTTATAGAACAAAAACACGTCCCCGTCCTTCATGCGGCCCACGGCCTTGCCCCCTTCTTCCAAATAAGAGGGTTCGAAAAATTCATCCGTGTTGTGGGCTTCGTAAGAGAGATCAAAAACTTCTTCCGGATCGGAATAGGCGCGGCCTTCGGCCCCGGTAAAGAGATCGTAGGCTCTCTGCACTCGCTCCCAACGATTGTCCCGATCCATGGCGTAAAAACGGCCGACGATGCTCGCTACGTCGCCTCCACCCAGCTCGGCCAGCTTTTCCCGCAATTTTTGTACTTCTTCTCGGCCGGCGGTGGGCGCTACGTCCCTCCCGTCTAAAATGGCGTGGACGTGAATATTTTTTACGCCAGCGGCCAAAGCGAGCGCAACGCAGGCGTAGAGATGATCCCTATGAGAGTGAACGCCCCCGTCAGAGAGAAGACCCACGAAGTGAAGGGCGGACGTTTTCGCTTTTTCAAAGGCGTCTTTCAATACGTCGTTGTTCGCCAAAGTGCCGTCTTCGGCGTCTTTGGTAATGCGCGTCAACTCTTGATAGACGATGCGCCCGGCGCCGATGTTCGTGTGGCCTACTTCGGAATTGCCCATTTGCCCCGCCGGCAAACCTACCGCTTCGCCGGATGCCTCAAGCTTGGCATACCCGCCTTCCATCAGTCTATCCAAACACGGCGTTTCGGCTGCAAAAAAGGCGTTGTTCGGTCCCGCTTCGGCAAGACCCAAACCGTCTAAAATCGCGAGAAGAAGCGGTTTAGGCATCTTGCACCTCCCTTGCGATGGCCTTAAATTCCTCGGCCTTCAAACTCGCGCCACCGACGAGCACGCCGTCGATATTGTCCTTGGAAACGAACTGCGCCACGTTGGCGGACTTGACGCTTCCTCCGTAAAGTATGCGCACATACTCCTTTACAGAATCGGGCAAAGATGCTCGCACGGCGCCGATGACGCGATCCGCGTCGTCTCCGTCGGCGGTTCTTCCCGTGCCGATGGCCCAAACGGGTTCATAGGCCAGGGTGATTTTTCCCAAATCCTCCATCTCTATGCCCGCAAGAGAGGCTTCCACCTGTTCCTTTAAAAAATCCACGCGGCCATCGGTTCCATAAACTTCTTCACTTTCGCCAAAACATAGGATGGGTTTGAGTCCGGCTTCCAAGGCGCGCGCGACCTTTTTTGCCACCACATCGTCCGTCTCGCCCCGTCCCCGACACTCGCTGTGGCCGACGATTACATAGCTCACGCCCAGATCCGCGAGCATCTCCGCGGCGATTTCTCCGGTGTGGGCGCCGTAGCGATCTTCCGATACATTTTGCGCGCCGAGAAAGACATCGACATCGGACAAAACCTTCCCCACGCGATCGATATGGGTAAAGGGTGGGACCACGAGTACATCCACCTTCGATGTATCCACATCCGCCAGGGCGCGGGCCAAAGCTTCCCCTTCGGCCACGGTGGTGTTCATTTTCCAGTTGCCCGCAATCAATAGACGTCGCATATTACACCTCTTCCATCGCAGCGATAGCCGGCAGAACCTTTCCCTCTAAAAATTCCAAGCTGGCGCCGCCGCCGGATGAAATATGGCTCATCTTCTCTTCCAGACCCGCCTGCTTAATGGCCGCCGCGGAATCGCCGCCGCCGATCACCACTTCGGCGTCCAACTCTCCCAGCACCTTCGCCAAGGCGACAGTTCCCTTGTCAAAGGGCGCCGTTTCAAAAACTCCGGCCGGTCCGTTCCAAACTACGGACTTCGCGTCCTTAAGCCCTGCGGCGTAGGTCTTTACCGTTTCCTCGCCGATATCCAAGGCCCTATCGTCCGCTTCCAAACCGTCCACTAGAACGGTACGGGCCGTTTCGGGACGATCGATCCCCTTGGCCACCACGAGATCCACGGGCAAGTAGAGCGCCACGCCTTTGTCCTTCGCCCTGGCTGCGAGGGTTTTTGCGTGATCCACTTCCTCCTCTTCCACTAAAGACGCCCCCATATCGTATCCTTCGCTCAGAAGGAAGGTATTGGCCATGGCTCCCACGATAAAAATCCCGTCCACGACATGGATTAAATGATCGATGACGGAAATTTTATCGCTTACCTTGGCACCGCCTAAAATAGCCATGAAGGGACGCTTCGGCTTTTGAATTAGCTCGGAAAGAACCCGTACTTCCTTGCCCATTAAAAAGCCCAAAGCCGACGGCAGTTTCTTCACGACCCCTACATTCGATGCGTGCGCCCGGTGGGCCGTGCCGAAGGCGTCGTTTACATAGCAATCGGCGAGTGAGGCGAGCTCTTTGGCGAAACCTTCGTCGTTCTTTTTCTCTTCGTCTCGAAAGCGCAAATTTTCCAATAAGCCGATCGCACCGGGGGCAAGTTCCCGAGCCATGCGGCGCACATCCTCGTCTACGACTTTATCGGAAAACATGGCCACGATCTTGTGACCCAACACTTTTTCCGCCGCTTCCCGCACCGGCTCCATGGAAAAAGCCTCGTCGTAAACGCCCTTCGGCCGCCCGCGGTGGCTCATTAAAATCACCGCCGCACCCTTTTCCAATAAATAGTCGATGGTGGGCTTGGCCGCTTCCATGCGGGTGACGTCCGTTACCTTTCCGTCTTTTACCGGCACATTAAAATCTACACGCACCAACACGCGCTTTTTTTGAACGTCCATTTGTTTTAAATCCATAATTCCTCCAAAAAAATCGAGCCCCCGAAGAGCTCGACTTCTGATTACATCTTCTCTGCAACTAAACTTGCCAAGTCGATGACTCTTTGGCTATAACCCCATTCGTTGTCGTACCAGGAAAATAACTTCACGAAATTTCCGTGCACCAAGGTCAGGGACGCATCGAAAATCGACGCGTGGGGATTGGCGATAATGTCGGAGGAGACAATAGGCTCTTCCGTGTATTCCAAAATCCCCTTCATGGGACCTTCCGCCGCTTTTTTTACGGCTGCATTAATTTCTTCGACGGTAGCGGGTCTTTTTAATTCGAAGACCATATCCGTAATGGAGCCCGTAGGCACGGGAACGCGAAGCGCGTAACCGTCCAACTTCCCTTCCAATTCGGGAAGTACTTTGGCCACGGCCTTAGCCGCTCCGGTACTGGTGGGGATGATATTTTCCGCCGCAGCGCGGGCTCTGCGCCAATCTTTTTTGTGCTTGGCGTCGTGAATCTTTTGGTCATTGGTGTAGGCGTGAACCGTAGTCATCATGCCCTTTTCAATGCCGAAAGTATCCAGTATAATCTTTGTCACCGGCGCCATACAGTTGGTGGTGCAAGACGCGTTGGAGAGGAAATGGTGCTTGTCGTTGTCGTATCGGTCGTCGTTGACCCCCATGACGATAATCATGTCTTCGCCCTTGGTCGGTGCCGTGACAATGACTTTTTTCGCACCGGCTTTAAAGTGTTTGTCCGCCCCTTCCCGGTCCTTAAAAGCACCGGTAGTGTCGATGACGATGTCCACTCCATTTTCCTTCCACGGAATGTTTTGGGGATCCCGTTCGTCGGAAATGACGATGTCCTTGCCGTCAATGGCAAATCCCTTATCCGTCACCTTGATTTCGCCCGGATAACGGCGATAAACGGTATCGTGGCGGAACAAATGGGCCATGAGTTCCCAGTCCCCGCTTGCATTTAATTGAACCAATTCAAAGGGCAGGTTGTCTCTCAAACAAATGCCGCGAACGACGTCGCGGCCAATGCGGCCAAACCCGTTCACGCCTACACGAATAGTCATTATATCCTCCTCATATTGAATAGTATTCCTTGTTTCAATGATACCCAGCGGAGCAGAATCCTACCGCTGTCCGTTCATAAAAACCATCCGTTTCATCATATCAGAAACTGCCCCTCAATGCGACACGCAATAGAAAATAGAAAGGACAATTTATGCTCTTCGTCCTCCAAGGCCCTTCCGGATCGGGAAAAACCACCCAGGCAAACCGCCTGGCACGAGAAAAAAACTTTGAAAAAATCATAACCGCCACCACCCGCGCCCCTCGCCCCGGGGAAAGAAATGGCAAAGACTACTGCTTTATAAGCGACGCACGCTACAGCCGAATGGAAAAAAACGGCATGTTGCTAGCCCCCACCTATATCCACGGCGCCAAGTACGGCATCCCTAAGGTCAATCTCCTTCCCTTGATTCGAAGTAACGCCCGCCACGGCGTCATCGTTTTGGACGACAACGGCGCGCGGGAGCTCCAGGCTCTCGGTGCCTATGTCATCGCCCTTCGACTCGACGAAAAAGAACGTCTGACCCGCCTTAAAAAGCGCCGGGAACAAGGCCGCTTTTTGCCCGAGCACTTTCACATTCACCCCGATGCCCGCGTAGACGCCTCCGAAGAAGAAGACCTCGTCTACAAGAAAATCGTCTCCATCATCTGTGAGGCCGTCTCGAAGAAACACGGGGAACGCTAAGTTCTTTCTTTGATACCGAAATTTCTTTCACTCCCTTCAATTATTCTTCGGTTTACGCCGCCAGCCCTCCTATTTTTTGATAAAATAGGAGGGGGTGACCTTTATGAATTATGTATATGTATTCGCTGCTGCCTTTTTATTCTCGTCTATGGAAGTCGCCATCAAATTTACCGGCGGTGCCTTTCATCCCGTCCAATTAAACTTTATACGATTTTTCATCGCAGGCCTTTTGCTATTTCCTCTCAGTCGAAGAGAGCTGAAAGCTTCTACATACAAACTCGTGAAAGATGACTACCTGCACTTCGCCTTTACGGGTTTTTTGTGCATCGTCGTCTCCATGACCTTCTACACCTTGTCCGTCTCCTTCCTCGACGCCCACGTGGTCGGTGTGCTCTTTTGCGCCAATACCTTCTTCTCTATGCTCCTCGCCCACTGCTTTACCAAAGAGAAGATGAATCGGCCCATGC
>JAEXBU010000065.1 GCA_023393815.1 Bacillota bacterium
TACGAGGCCATCGCCACAGACCTGGACAAAGAGATTTTCACTTACTCTATGGATCATCCGTTTCGTTTGCCCGTCGAGGATTTTATTGCACGGATGCCCGAGAAGGCGTTGACGATTTTGACCAATCCCAATAACCCGACGGGCTATACCTTGTCGCCGAAGGATGTGGAGGCGATCTACGATGCCTGCGTTGCAAAAAAGGGTTATTTGTTGTGCGATGAAACTTTTTTGTCCTTTGTCGACGGGGGAGAGGAGGCGCATCAAAAAGGGTTGTACCGACAAAAACAGATTACAGTGCGCGCCGCCACAAAGAGCCATGCCCTCGCCGGAATTCGTCTGGGCTGGGCGGTCATGAACGATTCCCTTCGGGAGCGTTTTTTACGGCGGCAGCTGCCATGGTCCGTAAATGCTGTGGCCGCTTCTTGCGGTGTCATGCTTGGAAATTGCGACGATGCCATGGAACGTTCGCGGCGCTTTGTAAGGGAAGAGAGGGAGAAATTGCTCCGGATGTTTGAACGTTCGACCGTGGCCGAAGCTCTTCCCGGAGAGGCAAATTTTCTTTTGTTGCGGCTACAGGGAGTTCGCGCCGAGGACTGTTTTAATTTTTTCTTACATCGTGGAATTTTGCTCCGAACCTTTTCGGAAGTCCCGTTGAGGGACGATTATTTTCGCATGGCTATTCGGACGGAAGCGGACAATCGACGTTTTTGCAGGGGTTGGGTTGCATTTGAAAGGAGTGTGTCTCATGTACGAGAAGAAGCCCATGACCATTGAGAACACGTCTATGGAAATCATCGATGCCTATTTACACGACGTGGATTTTACGGAAGAACAATTGCCAGTGGTGCGCCGTATGATCCACACGACAGGCGATGTGGATTACCGCCATATTATCGACATACACGCGCATTTTATAGGAGCGGCGACGGAAGCGGTTCGGTCCCAAGCGAAAGTTTATACGGATACGAATATGGTGCGGGCAGGAATCAACAAGAAGGCCTTGGAAAAATCGGGGGTGGAATTGCTGACGTTGATCTCTGATGAAGACGTGGCCGAAAAGGCCCGTGAAAGAAAAACTACCCGCAGTATCGTCGCCATAGAAGAAGCGGTAAAAAGAGGGTGTACAGGGTTTATTATCGGAAACGCCCCCACGGCTCTCTTTCGCCTTTTGGAATTAATCGACGAAGAAAAGGCGAATCCGGCTTTTCTCATCGCTGTTCCCGTAGGCTTTGTTGGCGCGGCACAGTCTAAGGAAAAGGTAGCGGACTACGACGTTCCCTACATTCGAACACGTGGAACGAAGGGAGGGAGCAATGTGGCGGCGTCGATATTTAATGCCATTTTATACGGGGTGTATCCAAGATGAATAAGACGACCGTTGTGGACGGCAAGCATATGCGTCTGGGCTACACTACGGGCACTTGTGTGGTGGCGGCGGCCAAGGCGGCCATTTTTTCCCTGGAAAAAAACGAAGTCGTTGAAAGTGTTCAGGTGAGCGTACCGGCGGGGGATGTGCTTTTGATCGACGTGGAAGAAATTTTTCGCCGAGAAAATACGGCGACCTACGGGGTAAAAAAGGATAGCGGCGACGATCCCGACATTACAGACGGCATGGCGATACACGTGACGATTACAAAAACCGACACCGGAGATATACGCTGGGAAAAGGGCGTGGGTGTCGGCACGTTTTCGGAAGACAGTCTGTTGGGAAGGGCGGGGGAACTCGCGGTGAACCCCGTGCCGAGGCGGGAAATTACGAAAGTACTTACCGAGCACATGGACAGGGGAATTTCCATACGGATCGACATTCCCGAGGGGGAAGCTTTGGCGAAAAAAACCTTCAACCCTCGTCTGGGTATCGTCGGAGGCCTGTCCATTCTGGGAACTACGGGTTTGGTAGTTCCCATGAGCAAAAGTGCCTATGTAGCGACCATCGACATGGAATTAAAGGCATTGGCCAAGGCCGGATATCGAGCGGTGATTTTAACGCCGGGCAACTATGGAGAAAAGGCGGCGGCATCCATGGGTCTTACGATCCCTGTGGTAAAAGTGTCCAATTATTTCGGCGACGGGTTGTGTCTTGCGCGGGATTTGGGATTTCGCGAGATTACCTTAATGGGGCATATCGGGAAAATGGCGAAGGTATCCATCGGTATTTTTCAGACCCACTCCGCCGTGGCCGACGGCCGCATGGAGGCCATAGCCTATTATATGGCGAAGGCGGGTGCAAGCGGGAGCGATATGGAAAAAGTCGAGAGAGAGAAGACGGCGGATCAGGCGATAAAAAAGGCGATCGCCTTAGGTTACGATACGATTATATCGGACATGGAGCGGGGCATCGAAAAGCGCGTTCGCCTGTATGTAAAGGCCGAGGATATCGTGGTTCACGCCCATATTTATACGATGTAGGAGGAAAGATGATTACCATCGTTGGCGCCGGACCCGGCGATTTAAAAAAAATGACCTACGAAGCCGTGGAGGCGATTGAAAAAGCCGATCGCGTCGTGGCTTTTTCCCGTTTGGCGGATACGCTGCAGCCCATTCGAAAAGATATTATGGTCGTAAAAAGATTGAATGAAGCGGAAGCGTTGTTGGATCCGTCCCTAGATGTCGTCGTTGTCGTAAGCGGGGATCCGCTCTTTTTCGGTTTAGCCGGTGCCTTTCGTGCCAGAGGAATTGTCGTAGATCGGATCGTTCCCGGGTTGAGCAGTATGTCATGTGCGGCGGCGGCATGGGGCATACCTTGGCAGAGTATGCGGGCATTTTCTTTTCACGGTCGCGGACCTCAGGTCGAGGCAGTTTTACGTGAGCCCCTGAGCTGTGTACTTTTGGACAAGAGCTTTACAGCCAGCGATTTGTCGAAAGCATTGGCGGAGTGTGGGGCGAAGGGCGTGATCCACGGGGCGAGCTATCTTTCCTACGAGAAGGAAAAAATCGTAACGGCGCCCATAGGCGCGGACATTACAATAGATGAAGATTTGGCATTGGCGGTGATTGAACTTGAATTGGAAGAATGACGGGGATTTTATTCGCGGCGCCGTACCTATGACCAAGGAAGAGGTGCGGATTTTAACCATGGCGGGCCTTGATTTAATTCCGGGCCTTTCTTTTTTAGATATCGGCGCGGGTACGGGTTCCATTTCCGTGGCGGCAGCGTCCTTAGGCTGCGTCGTAACGGCGGTGGAAGAAAAGGGCGAGGCGGTGAATTTAATTAAGAAAAATGCCGAGGCCTTTGATGTAGAAGTGGATGTGATTTATGGACAGGCTCCGGATTGTTTAGATGCTGGGGTGTATGACCGCATTTTTATCGGCGGAAGCAAGGGGCGTCTCGAGGGGATATTAAACTATGCTCACAATCACCTGGCGCAGGACGGCGTTATGACGGGCAATTTCATTACTATGACCCACGCCGAAAAGATGAAATCTTTTTTCAAGGAGAAGGGTTATGATTGGACGTTGACCTACGTCGCCGTCTCGCGAGAAGATCGATTGGGGCTATTGCGCGCCGAAAATGGCGTATTTATTTTGAAGGGGAGAAGAGGATGATTTCATTTGTCGGAGCCGGTCCTGGGGATGTGGATTTGATTACGGTAAAAGGTCGAAAACGCTTGGAGACGGCGGATGTGATCATTTACGCGGGCAGTCTGGTGGATAAGAGGCATATGGATGCGGCAAAAGAAGGGGCAGAGGTATACAATAGCGCCACCATGCACTTGGAGGAAGTGCTGCAGTTGATGAAAGAAAGCCACGAGGCGGGCAAGGACGTGGTTCGTCTGCATACAGGAGATCCGTCGATTTACGGTGCCATACAGGAGCAAATGGACGCCCTGCGGCAGTGGAGTATTCCCTACGAGGTGATCCCAGGGGTCAGCTCCTTTTCCGCCGCGGCGGCTTGCGTCGAGCGAGAATTTACCTTGCCCGGCGTTAGCCAGACGGTCATTTTGACGCGTATGGCGGGAAGGACACCGGTTCCCGAAAGGGAATCCATCGACAAATTGGCGTCACACGGTGCGTCCATGGCGATTTTTCTTTCCGTTGGTCAGTTGGAGGATGTGGTGGAAGCTTTACGGTCGGGGTATACGGAGGATACGCCCATAGCCGTGGTCTATAAGGCCACGTGGGAAGATGAGGCAATTGTTCGCTCTACCCTGGGAGGCATTATCGAGGATATGAAGGGGAAAAACATAGAAAAACACGCCCAGATCCTCGTCGGCGATTTTCTCGATACGGATTACGATAAGAGCAAGCTCTACGATAAACATTTTTCCACGGAGTATCGAAAGGCCATCCGATGAAGACGGCGGTATTGTGCTTTTCGCCCCAGGGAGCTGCGTTGGCAAAAAACTATTTTTCCCACTTCGATCTTTACGGGAAAGACTTTCACCGGTCCGTAAAAAAAGAGAATTTCGGCGCACTTTTTTCGTCTTACGATCGTTTGATTTTCTTCGGTGCGACGGGTATTGCGGTACGCTATATCGCGCCCTGGGTAGAGGACAAGGGGAAGGATCCGGCAGTTGTGGTGATTGACCCTTTGGGTCGCTACGTAATCCCTATTTTAAGCGGACACTTGGGCGGCGCCAATGCATTGGCCGTCGAGTTGGCGAAGATGTTGGGTGCCGAGGCGATTCTCACGACGGCATCGGACAGCTTGGGCTTCGAGGCGATGGATATTTTTGCCCAACGGGCCGACTACGCTTTCGACGACAGAAAGGCAATGAAAAACATCGCCGCCGCCATGGTAGCGGGAAAGACTATACGCTGGTTCTCCGAGGAAGCATTAAAGCCCGATTACGCTTTTATTCAACCGGTGGATCATTGGGAAGCGGCGGATGTCGTAGACGGCGTTGTCGTGAGCCGAAAAAATGTGGATGTGAAATATGCGTTGCGTTTGGTCCCGCGGCGGATTCATGTGGGCGTAGGATCCAGGAAGGGAACGGACGGAGTGGACCTCGTGGCCTTAATCAAAAGCGTATTGGAGGAATTGGATCGACACCCGTTGTCCATCTCGGCCATACACACCATTGACGTAAAAAAAGACGAGCCGTCCATCGTCTATGCATCCGAGACATTGAAGGTGCCATTACGTATCCATCGTGCCGAATCTCTGCGCAAGTATGAAGGGCGCTGTACCGGAAGCGAATTTGTTAAGGCCACGGTAGGCGTTTCAGGTGTTTCATGCCCGGCGGCTCTTATGGGTGCGGAACATATTCTCGCGGAAAAAGTGCGATCTCACGGATTGACAGTAACTGTGACAGAGGAGTAAATGTGAAAAAGTTATACATTATTGGCATCGGCCCCGGCGGGGAATCGGATTTCACGCTGGGTATGTTGCGTGCTTTGGAGGAATCGGCAGTGGTTGTGGGTTACGGACCCTACTTAAACTATATTAAAAAGTATACGGAGGGAAAGGAAATCTATGCGACGGGAATGAAGTCGGAGATCGAGCGGTGCAAAAAGGCGGTGGCCTCGGCGGAAGCGGGAAAGACCACAGCGATTGTATCCACCGGCGATCCCGGTCTGTACGGCATGGCGGGTCCGATACTGGAATTGGCAGCGGAAAAAGCCATCGACATTCAGGTAATTCCCGGCATAAGTGCAAATTTCTCCGCCGCCTCTGTAGTAGGTGCGCCGATCATGCACGATATGGCCACTATTAGTCTGTCCGATTTAATGACGCCGCTGGATGTAATCAAAAAGCGGATTCGCCTGGCCGCAGAAGGGGATTTCGTCATTTGTTTTTATAACCCGCGATCCAAAGGGCGGCCCGGTTATTTGAAGGCGGCCATAGACCTGTTAAAGGAAACGGGCTACGAGGACAGCCGTCCCGTGGCTCTTGTGAAACACGCTCGGCGGCAGGGAGAAGAGGCGGTTCTTACGACGGTGGGCGACTTGGACGAGAGTTTTTGCGATATGAATACCATGGTGATCGTGGGAAACAAGGAAACTTACATGAAAGGCGGCTACATGGTGACGCCGAGGGGCTACAAGATATGAAGCTATGGGTGATCGGTGGAACGTCGGAATCCGTACGTCTTTTGCGGGCGGTGGATAGACGCCATATTCTAGTGAGCGTCGCCGGGGAAGAGGGTCGGGAACGGCTGCCGAAAGATACGGATGTCCATGTGGGTCCTATGGATCGAAAGCGTATGGTTGCGTTTATCCGGAAAAACCGCATCGTCGCCGTGGTAGACATGAGCCATCCTTTCGCAAAGATCGTATCTCGGGAAGCGGAGGGTGCAGCGAAGGATGCGGGCATCGATTACTATCGGTTTCGGCGTCCCGTGGACGAAGAGGGAGGCGATGTCTTTTTCGACGATTACGAAAGCTGCGCCGCTTATATCGAAGCCCACGAAGGAACGTTTTTCTTCACAACGGGATCGAAGCACGTGGATCTTTTCGAATCGGTAAAGGGGAGTAGTCGTCACATCTACCGCGTCATTCCTTCGTCGAAAAGCATAGATATTTTGCACCGCGCGGGCGTCTCCATGGAAAATAGTGTTGCCATGTTAGGGCCTTTTGATGTATCCATGAACCTGGCGTTTTTTCGGCACTACGGAGCGGATTTTCTCGTCACAAAAAACAGCGGCGCGGGATCCGGTTTCCACGAAAAGATTCGAGCAGCCGAGGAATTAGGGATGACGAGTTTGGTGATTCGAACGGAAGAGGAAAAGGGATTAGGTTTTGCTGAGACCAAAGCATTGGTAGAAAGGATCTGTCATGGAATTTTCCTATCGGTTTTACACAAATAAGGATTGTAAGTATTTCCCCTGTCACAAGATGGAGGGGGACTTTAATTGTATGTTTTGTTATTGCCCCTTGTACCTGATGGACGAGCAATGTGGTGGAAACTTTTCCTACGTAGGCGGCGTGAAGGACTGTTCCGACTGTTTGGTTCCGCATCGACCGAAAGGATACGATTATATAAACCGTCGTCTGCGTGAGGAAATTCAAAAGAGGAGAGAGAACCGTGTTAAGTAAATTACTGGAATCCATTCGTCCGGTGGACAAAGAGTGGATGAGAAAAGCCAAGGCGCATTGGGATACGCGAACCCATCCTACGGGTTCGCTCGGTGCGCTGGAAACCATGACCGTGCGTTTGGCCGGAATACAACGGCGCGTCATTCCCATTATCGCCGATCGAGCCATTCTGGTTTTTTGCGCCGATAACGGGGTGGTGGCGGAAGATGTGAGTTCGTCGCCTCCGGTCTTTACCCAAATGCTCGCCAATGCCATGGCCCGTGGGGAAACCGGTGCAGCGACCTTAAGCGCGTGGTCGGGTTCCTCTCTAAGGGTCGTCGATATAGGTATGAAAAAAGAGGTGGCGCGAGAGTCGTCCATTGTTCAGGCGTGCATTCGTCCGGGAACCGGAAATATTGCGTTGGAAGCTGCTATGACGCGGGAAGAAACGATAAAAGCCGTGGAGACGGGGGCGCGCATAGCGGAAGAAGCGATGAAGGAAGGGGCGAATCTTTTGGGAGTAGGGGAGCTCGGCATCGGAAATACCACGACTTCGGCGGCGTTATTATCGGCCTTAACGGGAGAAAAGGCGGAAAACTGCGTCGGCTACGGAGCGGGAATTACAGAGTCGCAGCGACTGAAAAAAGTGGCGACGGTAGAAAAGGCCGTGGAACGAGCCGGTAAAGGGGACGTGATCGACAAGCTGGCTCAAGTAGGCGGGTTGGATCTGGCCGGGATCGTCGGCGTCTTTTTGGCCTGTGCCGCAAAGGAAGTGGCGGTGGTCGTGGACGGGTTCGTCACCGGTGTAGCGGCCCTTGCGGCCATAACCTTGGCACCGAATGTAAGAGACTATATTTTCTTGTCTCACAAAAGTGCGGAAAAGGCTTCCGTCTTGGTGAATCGCTATATAGGCCTTACGCCAAGCTTGGATCTCGAGATGCGTTTAGGAGAGGGAAGCGGCTGTCCCTTGTTTTTTCAATTGATGGATGGGGCGTTGTATGCCATGACCCATATGGGTTCGGTGAAAGACAACGCCATCGATCCGAATTTATTGGTGAACCTGGAGAAGGGAAGCCTATGATTGTGTTGATTACCGGGGGCGCGAGGAGCGGGAAAAGCGCCTACGCCGAATCGAGAGCAAGAGCCTATGAAAAGGTGCTTTACATTGCCACGGCAAAAAAAACCGACGACGAGGAAATGATCCGTCGCGTCGAAAAGCATCGTGCGCGGCGACCCGCTTCGTGGCGAACGGCGGAGCGCGATGCACGGTTTGCCGATGCGATAAAAGGGGAAGAAGCTGTCTTGCTGGATTGTGTTACGATCATGATTTCTAATTATTTGTGGGCCTGTTCGGAAAAGGACGGTTCCATGGACGAAGAGAAAGTCGAAGCACTTTGCCTACAGGAGCTGGAAAGTTTGATCGTCCATTGCAAGGCGCACGGGATGGATCTCTTTATGGTAACCAATGAAGTGGGAAGCGGCATCGTGCCCATGAGCCCCGTGTCACGGGCCTTTCGAGATATTCAGGGTCGCGTGAACCAGCGTTTGGCTCAATGGTCCGATGAAGTATACGCCAGTATTTCGGGAATCGCGGTGAAGATCAAGTGAACAGTTTGCTATTAGCCTTACAATTTCTTACCCGCATACCTATTCCGGTAAAAACGGAATTTAACGAAATAGAGGCGGGAAAGAGCCTGTTCTGGTTCCCGTGGATCGCCTTTGTCTTAGGCGCAATCGTCTGTGCGGTCGACAACTTTTTTTACGACGCGGGTCCGATTTTTTCCGCCTTCTGTGGACTTGCGTCCTGGTACTTACTAAATGGCGGCCTCCACGTGGACGGATTGATGGACACGGCGGACGGTTTTTTGTCCAATCGCGATCGAAAACGCGTCGTCGAGATTATGCACGATTCCACCATCGGCGCTTTTGCCGTCTTATCCCTCGTTTTTGTCCTGCTCGGAAAGTTTTCCGTTCTTGCAACGGTGGCCATTCAGCCGGTGGAGCTTGGGATTTTGCTGGCCTCGGCTCGCATGGGATTATTGACCGGAATTCATTTTTTCCCTTCCGCGGAAGGTTCTTCCATGGGGAATATATTTAAAAAGCGGGCATCGAAAAAATCCTTCTGCCTCCAATGGCCGATTCTTGCGGTGGGAATTCTCTTGACCGAAGGTGCGGCGTACCTTCTCTTTCCCATAGTCGCCTGCCTTTACGGTGGGCTTTTTGCACAATGGTCTGTAAAAAAAATCGGAGGACTCACAGGCGACGTTTATGGCGCCATAGTAGAAACAGGGGAGCTCCTTATGCTTCTCTTATTCGGAGGGCTGACTTCATGGGCATTTATATGATGCGCCACGGAAAGACGGAGGCGAACGAAAAAAAATATTATGCGACAGCCGAAGAGCCGTTGCTTCCGGTGGACGGCGCAATTATTCGTACATTACAAAAGCAGGTGCGGGAGTTGAAGGTGAAGGCCATCGTCACCAGCCCCTTTTTGCGTGCAAAAGAGACGGCGCGTCTCGTAAACGAATGTGGGGTAGTGTTGAAGGAGGAGCCCTTGATTCGTGAAGTGAGCTTGGGCGTTTTGGAAGGGCACACCTTTTGCGATGCCTATGGGCGGTACGGCGATCTCCTTCAGCCTTGGATCGACGATCCGTACACCTACGGCCCGCCGGGCGGGGAAAGCCTTACGGAGGCCGGCAGGCGGGCACGACAATTTTTAAGGCGGGTGGAGGATGACACCCTGTATGTGAGCCACGACGGCTTTATGCGTCTGGTTCTTGCGGAACAAAGGGGAGATCTGCACGCCTTTTTCGACTATAAACTGGAAAATTTTCAGATCATCGCTTTGAATTTACAGAAAAAGTGACAATTCCGTTACAAAATGGATTCGTGCCTTCAACGGGGGGCTTCCTTCTGCTATAGTCTTAGAGAAAAAAGAAAGGAAGTTGCCATTGAAATACACATTGAAACTCTTGTCGGTACTTATGTTCCTGCTGGCAATGCTGATTCCTGCGTCGCGAACCTTCGCTCAGACTTTGGAAGGGCCCCGTTACCTGGCTTTGGAATTGGGACGCGACGAGTCGGGCGGCTACGACCGGCTGTCCATTCGCTGGAAAAATCCCGAATGGGTCAAAAAACAATTGGCGGAAGGAAAGAACGTACGCTATGAAATTGACAGTAAGGTCAATCTTGCACCTTGGTCTTCCAAGAGTGGCCAGATCTTTAGAGGGGAGCTGACGGCATCGGAGGCCGATGAGGTAAAGATGAACTTAACTTCGACGAATTTCCCGCAAATAACGACCATCGACATTCGAAATAACCTATACAGCTTTCGCGTGCGGTACGTGGCGGAAAATGCCGACAGCGCTTTTACGAATGCCGTTTCCGTCGGTTACCGGCCCGTCTTTAACAATTCCAGTGCCTGGTCGTTGGAAGAGTTGCGTGCGGCGGGAAACAACGGATTGATCCCTCCTACGATTAAGGGAGATATGAAAAAAGACATTACTCGCGAGGAATACACGGAGGTGATCGTTCGCCTCTACGAAAAAGTAGAGCGCGTTCATTTGGTAGCGGGCAAGAGCCCCTATAAGGATACGAAAAACGAGTCCGTGGTAATCGCTTCTCGTCTGGGATTGGTTTATGGCGTGGGAAAGGACAGATTTGCTCCCCAAGCTAAGATTACTCGCCAGGAAATGGCTACGATTTTAGCACGCTTCTTAAAGAGCATCGACCTGGAGGGGGATAAATCGACTGCTGTGCTTTTTGCCGATCACGATCAAATTAGCCCCTACGCCCGCGACTCCGTTTATGGACTGCAGTCCATGGGACTCATGGCGGGATACGCAAACAATGAATTTAAACCGAAGATCAATGCGTCCAGAGAACAAGCCGTCGTACTTGGCGAGCGCATTTACGAATTCATTCAAAAATAAAAGATAGCACGTTTACGGGCGAGCAGAAAAAACCGAAGGCGGACAACAACGCCTTCGGTTTTTTCATGTATTTCGTATGAGGAAGTTTGGAAGAGTTCGACGTCAGATCAGTTTGTTTAATAAAGTGGAAGCCAAGCCCAAAAAGATAAAAAAGCCGCACACATCTGTAAAGGTCGTTAAGAAAATAGGCGAGGAGATTGCCGGGTCGATGTGTAACTTATCGAAAATCAAGGGAAGCAGGAAGCCGACGATGCCGGCGATGACCATGTTTAAAATCATGGCGGCAAAAATTATAAAGCCCAAATAAATATTGTGGTACTTCAAGTACAAGACGATGCCGGCAAAAAAGCCGATAACCGCGCCGTTAAAGACGCCGAGGCCTATTTCCTTGAGAATTAGGGGGAGGTCGTCCTGCAAATTGATTTCATCCCGCGCCAAACTGGTGAGAACAATGGAAAGAGCCTGATTGCCCGCGTTGCCGCCCATGCCCGTAACGATAGGCATGGCTGCCGCCAGGGCTACTACTTGGCTGATGGTGGTTTCAAACATACTGACCACGGCCGAAGCCATAAAAGCCGTAAATAGATTAATAATAAGCCAGGGTAAGCGACTTTTGACGGAGTGGAGAAAGTTCGAGTCAAATTCTTCGTCTTTCGAAACCCCCCCGATGGCCAGGATGTCTTCGTTGTGTTCCTGCTCCATAACTTCGATAATGTCATCACTGGTGATAACCCCGAGAATCGCCTCGTTTTTATTGACGACGGGCAGGTATTTCAAGTCGTATTTATAGATTAAATTGGCGGCATCTTCCTGGTCTTGATCGGCATAGACGAAAAAGGGGTGTTCTTCCACTAACTCGGCCAGAGGCTTAAAGCCCGGCGCTACGAGAATTTCCCGAAGGTCGACGATCCCTTGCAGTCGGTGCAGATTGTCCGTAATAAAAATGGATTCGATAATTTCGGTGGTAGGCGCGATTTCTTTGATTTTCAAAAGTGCCTCGCGCACGGTCAGCGACTGTTTCAAAGATAAAAATTCCGTCGTCATGACGCCGGCGGCGCTGTCTTCGTCGTAGGAAAGAATCATCTGCAAGATATTCGAATCGCTCTTTTTCATATAATTAAGAATATCTTTGCGTTTTTTCGTGGGCAAGAGTCCCAAAAGGTCCGCGACGTCGGCGTTACTCATGTAACTGAAGACGTCGATTAACTCTTTTGTGGAGTAAAACCGAGACATACGCACCTGCAATTCGTCTTCGGCATTTTCTATGAGGCTTGCTATATCTTCCGGATCCAACATAAAAAGAAAATATTGCAGATCCGTCGTATCTAAATCTTCCAAGACTTCGTCGATATCTACGGAGTGATAGGTACTGAAGATCTCTTTGCCTTCCTCGATGCTGCCACTTGCGATACAGGCATCGATCTTCTCTTTTAATAAGTCATAATCGGATTCGTATTCCAATCAACGTCACCTCCTGTCCTTTGTCACATAGACAGTATACCATTCAAAACCCTGCCGCGTCAGCCTTCGATGAGGGGAAGGATTGTTAATTACTAAATAATCCGTCATGGAACTGTAACAGAGAAGTAACATAAATAGCCCCTCTAATTATTACATTTTGTAACCAACTATGCTATAATCATCAAAGGATAATTAAGAAAAGTCTAATTTCGAAAGGAATGGAGTAGGTTCGTTCCGTCGAAGTGTTTTATAAGGAGTGTTGTTGTTACATGAATCAAACATTCAAACTTGCTATCGGGACGACTGCTTTGGCGATCATTTCGGTGGTAGGTTTAAGGGATACTGGTATTTTCGTGCAGGATCATAACACCACATTGTATAGCGGCAATAAGCTTACCTTTGCCGTGGAAGAGCAAGCGAATATCGTCGATACAAATGACCGCGGTTACATAGTTCAAAAGGGCAATGCCAAGGTAACCGTTCCGAAAGAAAAGATCCTCGTGACCGAAGGCAAGCCTCAATATTACACCGTCAAGAAAAACACTATGTTGAAAAAAGACGGCAAGGTTGTGCGTAATCTTTTTATTGGCGAAACCCTCCAAGCGGTTCAGCACTATAAGAACGGTGTCGCAGTCAATACGGAAGACGGTCTGTTCGGTTCTGTAGAAAACGGCTACATCGAAGCCGTTCAAGGACCTTACACGACGCCGGCAAAGGTAAAGCAAAATTTAAAACTTGAAAATGCCAATGGCGTTTACCAATTAACCAAGGGTCAAACGGTGAACGTAGTCAGCTATAAAGACGGCCTCTTCATTATTCTTAATGAAGAAGGGAAGGACTTCCAAATCGATCCCAACTATCTGGACTTCGGTGAAGGCGGCGTCAAGGCCGTTCAACGAGAAGTGATTCAAAAGCAAGCGCCGGTCAGCAAGGTGGCGGAAGCGGTTGTTGCCGCACCGAAGGTAGATGGCGCCAAAGCGCAACAAGTTATTAACTCTGCATTCGACAAAATCGGCACACCCTATGTATGGGGCGCAACAGGCAATGGCGGCTACGATTGTTCCGGTCTCGTCTATGCCATTTATGTGAATGAATTGGGCATCGGCCTTCCCAGAACATCTTCCGAACAATCTCAAGTAGGGAGACAAGTGGATCGTTCCCAATTGCAGCCGGGCGATTTGATCTTCTTTAATACCACGGGAAAAGGCGTCAGCCACGTGGGAATCTATATCGGTAACGACACCTTTATTCATGCGGCTAGCGGCAGCGGAATGGTGAAGCAAAATAAACTTTCTGAAAATTATTACAGCTCTCGTTTTGTGAATGCAACGCGCGTGTTATAATAGATGAGGAAAGGCCAAGAGCGGTTCGCCGCTCTTTTTTTATTTAGGAGGGAAAAATGAAATTTGACGTGGTCCATTTGCGGAAGAAACTTCTCGATGAATTGGCAAAAAAAGCACTCTGTGCCAGGAAGAGGGAAGTGGGCTACAAGCTTTTAATTCTTCGCGTCGGCGACAAAAAGGCAGACATCAGTTACGAAAACTCCATAAAAAAATCAGCCGAAAAAGTGGGGATTGACGTAGAGGTTTCAACCTTTCCCGAACTCGTAACGGAAAGCGAAATTCTGTCGGAGATTACCCGCGGCAATCTGGACGAACGCATCGGCGGGATTTTACTTTTTCACCCTCTTCCGAAGCATTTGGACGCGGCGATGATCGATGGAGCCATTTCCGAAGACAAGGATATTGACTGCTTAAGTCCGCTAAATCAGTGGAAAGTGTTTACGGGCAAGGGAAAAATCTACCCTGCCACGGCGAAAAGTGCCTGCATGATTGCCGATGCCATGGGGGAATTGAAAGGCAAGCGCGTGTTGATTATTAATCGTTCCATGGTAATCGGGAAACCTTTGGCCATGATGCTATTAGACAAAAATGCGACGGTCACCATCGGCCATTCCAAGACGGAAGGGATCGAGCAATTGGCGCGAAACTACGATATAGTCGTCTACGGAACCGGACAGTCCTGTTGGGTGAATGGGGATTTCGTATCGGCCAAGCAATGCATTATCGACTGCGGCATCGCTTTCGACGAAAAGGGAAATATGACCGGGGATGTGGATTTCGATGACGTGGTGGACAAGGTACGCTACGTTACCTCCGTTCCCGGAGGGGTCGGCAGTCTCACGAATTTGCTCCTGTTGGACAATATGTATCTCGATTAATTCCATAGATACGTAAATAAAAAGCCCTCGCGATCGTTTTTCGCGGGGGCAAGTTTTATTTTTTGCGAATAAATTTCCATAGAACGTAGCTTTTTACAAAGCTCGTCGCGGCCTTTCGAACGGGCTTTTTCCTCATAATTTTGGCGCCTTTTGAGAGTGCAACGAATCGGATGATCTTGGATAATTTCATAGCGGCCTCCTTTATAAAGAAAGGATACCCGGTTATACCGTTTTTACGCAGCGGCAACTAGCGACGACGGCTGTCGTCATTCAATCCGTTGTCTCGGTTTTCTTCTGCGGCCTTCTGTTGTTCCTGTTCATACCACTCTTTGGTGTGAATTTGGCAATAATCGGAGGGGAGCGTGTAATAATCTTTGGGGAGGATTCCATCGAATTGGTCGGGATCGTAGCCCTTCGGTCGAAGGAAGTAATAGCCATAGGTAATGGTTTCGTAGGGGCAATAGGTGGAGGCCAATTGGCCGGAGACGGAGCAAATCAGTTTGCGAGTGTAATTTTCCGTAGGTTCGGTCGGTGCCGTGTTCGGTATAAAGGGAAGTGTCACCGTGGAGTGGGCGCGACGGGCATAGTTTGTAGCGAGAAGGCCCGTTTTGTCGCTCACTTCGTGCATTTCGTAGGAAGAGGGAAGATGCCACGTACTCGTATCCTCGGCAATGGCGACGAGAGAGGCGTAGAGACGTTCGGTTAGCTCCGGATTGTTGCTTAAGGACAGTTTTTGAAGGTCATTTCCCATCCAAAGGCCATAGGAATAGCGCGGTGTGGCGCCTATGGCAAAGGTATCGGCGTTGTATTTATTGGTGCCGGAAACGGCAAAGGCATCGTAGCCGTCTTCTTTTAAGTTTCGGGCCAGTGGAGACAGGCTCAGTGCGTAGCGGAGCAGTATATCGGAATCCGGTTGTTGTTCTATTTTTGGTTTCGGATGTTCGTAAAGTATTTGCCCCTTGCGGTCGGTGATTTTTTGCACCGTATAGGCCCCGCCTTGTACAGGAGATGCAATGTGTCTATAGCTGTCGAGTAGCTGCACCAGGTTTACGCCGTCGACGAAATTGCCTCCTGCCAGCGCGTCGTAGGTTAAATCGTGGCGCTTCGCGTCTTCTTTCGGCGTTTTAATCGCATCGTCGGCCGTATTGCCTCCGTAGAGTCCCAGACGCGAGAGGTTTTTGAGCACGGGATCGAAACCGTAGTGCTCTAAAATTTTTCCGCTCATGGCGAGGCGCGTGTGAGAAACGCCGTCGGCCAAGACGTCGTAGCCGTAGTAGGAATCGGTTCGCGGCCAAATATCTCCGTCGATGCGCAGAGGAGTATCGTCGTAGGAAGCAGCCAAGGTGTCGCCTTCGGTCAAAGCTGCAAGGTAGGTCGTAAGAGGTATGATGGCCCGGCCCGGTTGCCGCTTGCTCGTGAGGTGATTGTAGCGAAGGCGAGCGGGATCTCGCGCGTCGTTGCCGCCGGAAAGGGCGACGATGGCGCCGGTTTCGTTGTCCGTAATGAGCGCTGCCGACTGAGGTTGCAGACTGCCTTTATCCGGCAATTGAAACATTTCAGCCGGAAGAACCAGTTCCTCGTCGGTTACGGTGATGGCATCTTTGTATTCCTCAAGGACATCGCCTCGAATGAGGAGGGTGTTTTTATCTTTTAAATCCTCGCTTTGAAATACGGTGGATGCTCCGGCGACGGTGCGTAGATTGTTCTTTGTGTCCCTATAGTAAAAGTTTTTTAGGAGCAGGTTGCCGCCGGATGTCGTAAAGAATTCTCCATCTACCTTGAGAGAATCGTCGTTTTTTACGAAAGCGTCGGATGCAAGGTGCATATTGCCCTCGTCGTCAAAGAAGTCTTCGTAAGGATAGTAGAGAACGGAACCGTCGTCGTCGACGATGCGGTTCTTTTCGTCGGTTTTAAAATCCACGAAATGGGCACCTTTGTTCGCGCCTTTGGCCACGAGAGACGGATAATCGTCGTAGAGAGCATCCATTTTTTTTTGGTAGTCGCCGACAATGGTGGAATAAATAGTGAGTCCGCCTTCACGTACGAGTTTTTCGGCAGCTTTTCGGTCGATAGAGTTGATTTTCGCCAGAATGGCGACGGCTTCATCGGAGACCGCATCGGCTACATAGGAGGTGTATGGAGAGGCGGTTTCCCGGTACGGTTGAAAGACGATGGGCGTTTTTGCAGCTGCCTTTGCCTGCTCGTCGGTCAAGTAACCGGCCTGCGCCATGAGCTTCAACACCAAATTTTTTCTTTCCATGGCGCGGGGGTTTTGAACCAAGTCGTAAGATCTGTCGCCGATGGTTTGCGTCGCGATTACTTGCCCGCTTTCGCTTTCGCCGGCGGGGATACGCTTCACGGGTTGGTAGGTGGCCGGTGATTTAACGATTCCGGCGAGAAGGGCGCCTTCTTCCAAAGTCAGATCTTTGGCGTGTTTAGAAAAATAGGCGTTTGATGCCGCTTCAATGCCCTGGCTTCCGAGACCCAAGTCGACGCGGTTCAGGTAGGCTTGCAGTATGGCATCTTTGCGTAAATGCCGTTCCATGCCCAAAGTCAGATACGCCTCTTTTATTTTTCGGTCCAAGGATTGTTCGCCGCTTAAATAGACATTTTTCACCAGTTGTTGCGTGATAGTGGAGCCACCCCGCGCGATGGAGCCGCTTTTTACATTGGCAATGAGGCTCGCTGCAAGCTGACGCGGATCCAAGCCGTGGTGGCTGTAAAAGCTGCGGTCTTCCACGGCGAGAAAAGCTTCTTTCACCTTCTCCGGTACGTCTTCGATCGCGATATTTTCGCTAAAAACCGACGGATCCACTTCGTCAATGATTTCGCCGTCGGTATCTACTATGTAAGATGTTTGCGGGATGGAGGTGGTCAGATCGTCAAAATCCACCGCAGGAAGATCCCGTAAGATTGAGACGATCCACGCGCCGATTGTACCGGCAAGCAAGACGAAAAAAAAGACGAGGCCGATGAAAATGAGTTGCCAGGTTTTTTTGTGTTTGAGTGTGTGTTGAATCCTCATAAAAACCCCCTTTTGCTCATTATAGCATGGGGTATTGTTGCGTAGAAGTGTAAGGTTGTGTATATTTAAAAAGTAGCGAAAGCGGGAGGCGACATGGAAGAAAGAGAAAAGGTGGTGACGGCGTCGGTCTACGACGAGTCCGTAACCTATTACGACGATAGTTTAAAGGAACTGAATGCCCTGGTGAAAGTGGCCGGCGGCGACGTGGTCGCATCCGTTACGCAAAAAGTGCGAGCCTATCATCCGGCGACGTTCATGGGAAAAGGGAAACTCCTCGAACTCAAACATTTTGTTCAAGCGGAAGGGATCGATTTGGTTATTTTTGATCAGACCCTCTCCGGCATTCAAATGCGCGAGATAGAAAAGATCCTGGAGACGGATGTCTTGGATCGCACGGCGTTAATTTTGGATATATTTGCATCTCGTGCGAAAACCGATGTGGGGAAGCTTCAAGTATACCTGGCCCAGTTGGAGTATGGAAAGAGCCATTTGATCGGGAAGAAAAACTATTCCCGTTTAGGCGGCGGCATCGGCACGAGGGGGCCGGGGGAACAAAAGCTGGAAATCGACCGCCGGCGGATCGCCGAAGATATTCAGCGGGTTAAGAAAAAATTGAAACAGGCGCGAAAGGTTCGCGATACGGGGAGAAAACATCGCGTAAACGGACAAGTGCCGGTCGTAGCCTTGGTTGGCTACACCAATGCGGGTAAGTCGTCGATAATGAATCGGCTTTTGCGGGAATCGGGAGCCAAGGGGCGTCAGGTGTACGTGGAAGATATGCCCTTTGCTTCGCTGGATCCCGATACTCGACGCATTCGATTGCCTGACGGACTCGTGATTTATGTAACGGATACGGTAGGCTTTATTTCAAACCTGCCTACGACCTTGCTGGAGGCCTTTCGCACCACCTTGGAGGAGTTGAAGGAGTCGGATCTCATCGTCCATGTGATCGACGGATCGGCGGAGGATTGCGCCCTTCGATACGAAACTACGCGAAAACTTTTAAAAGAGTTAGATGCTGCTGAGATACCGAGCCTGTTGTTCGTCAATAAGAACGACCGCATGGAAGGGAAAAAGTTGCCTTTTCACCCGGCGGAGGAGACGGTCGTTTACGGCTCCTGCAAGTACGACGAAAGATTCGACTATTTTTACGATGCCGTGCAGAAAAGGATCGAAGATTTCTATGTGAAGGTAGATTTAAAATTTACCTTTAAGGAAATGGATCTTGTGGAGACCGTAAAAGGGCGCTATCCCGTGGAAAAAATAGCATACGATCCCGATGGCGTGACCGTGACGGCGACTCTGCCGAAACGGTCTTGGGAGCGATTGAAAGGCTATGTAAGGAGGCGCTATGTATAAAACTGTATATCGGCAAGGTACGTCCCGGTTGGTGGAAAAAAAGTCCGAATTCATTGGCCGTGTGGATTTTTGCAGGACAAAGGAGGCGGCGGAGGCCTTTATTGCCGGGTTGCGCGAAAGGGAAAAAGACGCGACCCATCATTGCACCGCCTACATTCTCGGGGAGGACGGAACGGTACAAAAGTACGACGACGACGGCGAGCCGCAAAAGACGGCGGGGCCTCCGATTTTGGAAGTGCTCAAGCGAAATGATCTTAGAAACGTAGTTTGTGTCGTCACCCGCTATTTCGGTGGCACGCTGTTGGGCGCGGGCGGCTTGATACGAGCCTACTCTACGGCGGCATCGGAGGCTTTAGTCGATGCGAAAGTAGTGGAAATGCATCCAGCAGTGGATATAACTTTTCGATACCCCTACGCGGCCCACGGTGCCATCGAAAATCATATGCGGGATGACGGCTATCCGATTTTGGATCCGATTTTCCTTGACAAGGTGCAGGTGAAGACGACCGTTTATGCCGCGGGAAGAGATGCGTTGATTGCCTATCTGATGGATGCTACGTCCGGGGAAGTGGTCATCGTAAAGGAAGAAAATACAGAGAGGCCAGTTTACAAAGGAAGTATGCTTGTAAACGATTAGGGCCTATAAACAAAGTTATAATGGAGGAAATGATGAAGCATAACGTTGAAGCAGTCGTTCAATGGATGAGAGAGACGGTAAAAGAGGCCCACGCCGACGGGGTGGTTTTCGGATTAAGCGGAGGTATCGACTCCGCCGTGGTAGCCGGTCTTTCCAAGCGCGCTTTCGGGGATGACGCTTTAGGGATTATCATGCCTATCGATTCCAATCCTCAAGACGAAAGGGATGCGCGTATCGTCGCCGAAAGCTTGAATCTGAAGGTAGAAAAGGTCGATTTGACCGATACTTTCAAGGCCTTAGTAGATGCATCTTTTGAAAGCAACGTCGCCATGGCCAAGGCGAACATTAAGCCACGTTTGCGCACGACAACTTTGTATTACTATGCGCAAGACAGAAATTATTTGGTTTGCGGCTGTTCCAATGCCAGCGAGTACTACATTGGTTACTTTACGAAGTACGGGGACTCCGCCTGCGACATGCTGCCCATTGTAAATTTCGTCAAGGGAGAAGTGGTTGAATTGGCCAAGGAATTGAATCTCCCGAAGGAAGTCATCGAAAAGAAACCGACGGCCGGTCTGTACGCCGGTCAAACTGACGAAGACGAGATGGGCTTTACCTATGAAGAATTGGATGCCGCCGTACGAGGCGCAAACGACGGACCTAATAAAGAAGTAATCGCCCGCCGTCACGAAACCAGCGCCCATAAGCGTGCATTGCCGCCGCGATTTGAAAGATAATGGAAGTGCGTGCTATAATAAATCGTTATGAACAAAGGAGGTAATGATGTCAGGACATTCTAAATGGCACAATATTAAAAATAAAAAGGGGAAAGCCGACGCGAAACGGGGCAAGATCTTTACAAAAATGGCGAGAAAAATTGCCGTTGCCGTAAAAGAAGGGGGCGATGATCCCGATTACAATCCCGCATTGAAAGCGGCTATCGACAGCGCGAAGGCGGAAAATATGCCGAACGACAATATCGACCGAGCTATTAAAAAGGCGGCGGGTGAAGGCGACAACGCCAATTACGAAGCCATCACCTACGAAGGGTACGGTCCTTCGGGGATTGCCGTCATGGTACAATGTTTGACGGATAATCGCAACCGGACGGCGCCCGACGTACGTCACGCGTTCGATAAAAACGGCGGCAATTTAGGCACCGACGGTTCCGTGTCTTTTCTTTTCGACCGAAAAGGCCAATTGGGCATCGAATTAAAAGACGGGATGGATCCGGAAACGGTGGAAATGGACGCCATTGAAGCGGGTGCGGAAGATATTCGCATGGAAGAAGACGGTATTGAAATCATCACGGCGCCGGAAGATTATCAAGCGGTGAGAAAAAATTTAGAAGAGGCAGGTTACACCTTCGTTATTTCCGAGATTACCTACTTGCCCCAAACTACGACGGTATTGGACGATCCGGAAGATCGGAAGAAAATGTATAAATTGATCGATCAATTGGAAGAAAACGACGACGTGCAAGCCGTCATTCACAATTGGGAAAACGACGACGAAGACGACGAATGAAACGCATTTTAGCTCTGACGGCGGCCTTGTGTTTTGCTTTTATTTTATTCAGCGTTTCTACAGATGTTGTCAGCGGAAACAGAAGGTACTATCACAGACAAATGATTCAAAACGACATTCCCAAGGTGACGGGGAAATCTTTGTCGCAGCTGGACGAGATTTCGGATGGGTTGATCGACTATTTAAAGCGAGGAGACGAAAAGGCCATCGCGCCCTATTTTTCAAAGAGCGAAGTGGATCACATGGTCGATGTCTACGCTCTATTTTCCCTTATGCGAGAGCTGACCGTCGCAGCTGTTTTTGCGGGCGGCGGAAGTTTTGCATGGCTCGTGAAACGAGTGGGCTGTAGGGAAAGCCTGAGAAAGATCGGGAAGGCGACGATGGCGATCATCGTCACTTTCTGCGTATTGGGCCTCGCCGTCGCCATGAATTTTACGAAGGCGTGGTACACTTTCCACACCCTCTTTTTCTCGAATCGTCTGTGGTTAATGGATCCGGAGAAGGATTTGATGATTCAAATGTTACCGGAGAATTTTTTCTTCGGCATGGTGAAGGAAATCGGCCTGGCCATGGCCGTGGGACTTTTCGCCCTCGGATCTTTGGCCTTCTTGAAAGGAGACAAAAATGACACTGAATGAATACATCGACCATACTCTATTAAATGCCGATGCGACGAAAGACGATGTCATGAGGGTCATCGACGAAGCGGAAAAATATAATTTCGCTTCGGTTTGCTTAGAACCTTGCTGGGTTGCCCTGGCGGCGGAACGGTTAAAGGACTCGCCGGTCAAAGTCTGCACGGTTATCGGCTTTCCCTTGGGAGCCAATACGAAAACCGTTAAGGCCTTCGAAGCAAAAGAAGCGGTAGAAAACGGAGCCGATGAGGTAGATATGGTTTTAAACATTGGCGCATTAAAAAGCGGCGACGATGCGGCGGTTCTTGCGGATATGAAAGCGGTAAGAAATGCGGCGAGAGATGCCTTAGTGAAGGTAATCTTAGAGACCTGCCTTTTGACTGATGAAGAAAAGAAAAAAGCCTGTGCTTTGGCCGAGGAAGCAGGTTTGGATTATGTGAAGACGTCCACAGGTTTTTCTACAGGGGGAGCTACGGTGGAAGATGTGAAGTTGATGCGCGAAGCGGTAGGCGACAGGATGGGCGTAAAAGCGAGCGGCGGTATTCGCGACACGGAAACGGCAGAAGCCATGATCCGTGCCGGCGCGAGCCGTATCGGCGCGTCAAAATCCGTAGCCATCATAGGAGAATAAAATGGACCCGGTGGCATTTCGCCTTTTTGGACTCGAGGTTCGCTGGTACGGTATTTTCATTGCCTGCGGCGCTATGCTTGCCATTTTTTTCGCCGAAAAATTGGTAGCGAAAAATCCCCGAGTGCCGAAGGAAGCGGCGGTGGACGTGAGTATCTTTGCTTTGCCTCTCGGCATTATCGGTGCGAGGTTCTACTACGTCCTCTTTGAATGGGATTACTACAGCGCCCATCTGTCCGAGGTATTGGCCATACGGAATGGTGGTCTCGCCATTCACGGCGGAATATTGGGCGGCGCCCTCGCCATTTATCTCTATTGTCGTGTAAAAAATATCGCCTTTCTCGAACTTCTGGATACGATGGTTCCCGGCGTTGCCTTGGCGCAGGGCATCGGCCGGTGGGGAAATTTTATGAACGGAGAAGCCCACGGCGGCGTGACCAATGTTCCTTGGGCGATAAATGTAGGTGGAGAAATGGTGCATCCGACGTTTCTCTATGAGTCCTTGTTGGATGTAGGCATCTTTCTTTTTCTCTACCTGTATTTATCGAAAAAACGTCGTTTTCCTGGAGAACTCGTCGGAGCGTATATGATCCTTTACAGCATCGGCCGCTTTTTCATCGAAGGGCTCCGCACGGACAGCCTCTACATCGGCTCCTTGCGTACGGCTCAAGTGGTCAGTTTGATCGGTATTATTCTTGGAATCGTCCTTCTCTTCGTTCAAAGAAAGCGAACGAGAACCGACGAATATACTCTGGATACGCCGGTTACGAAGAAAAAAGTATAATTCGTTTTGCGAAACCACCTTTTTTAGGTGGTTTTTTTATTTTGCACTTGAATACCCAATTAAATAGTGTAAAATATAGTTAAGTGGTAGAAAGTGGGGGAAAAAGGTTTAAACGGGGGCATTATGTTTTTCGGTGAAGTCAAACATAATATTGATGCCAAAGGGCGCTTGGTCTTGCCGGCGAAATTTCGCGATGGTATTCAGGACGGTTATGTCATGACCAAGGGCCTGGATCAGTGTATCTTTTTGTTCCCTATGGACGAATGGCGGCGCATGGAAGAAAAGCTGAAGAGTTTGCCGATCACCCACAAAAATGCCCGTGCCTTCGTTCGTTACTTCTTTTCCGGCGCCTGTGACGGGGAGTTGGACAAGCAGGGGCGGGTGCGCATACCTCAAAACCTAATGGACTACGCTCGTTTGAATGCAACAACCGTCATTATCGGCGTGGGGACACGCATGGAAATTTGGTCGGAAGATCTGTGGGATGCTTATACGGAAGACGACGCTCTGTCTTACGATCAGATTGCGCAGCAACTATCCGATCTCGGAATTTAGGAGGGAACATGGATTTTCAACACATCCCCGTCCTAAAGGACGAGGTTATTGAAGGATTAAATATCGATCCCCACGGCGTCTATGTGGACGGCACCTTGGGCGGCGGCGGCCACAGCGGGGAAATATTGAAGCGTTTGGAAGATGGTTTCCTCGTGGGTATTGACCGAGACGAGTCGGCCTTAAAGGCGGCGGAAAAGCATTTGCAATCTATAGGCGGCAGTTTTCAACTGGTAAAGGGAAACTTTGTCGATATGCCCGCGATCTTAAAAGCACTACATATTGATAAGGTCGACGGAATTTTGTTGGATATCGGCGTTAGCTCCCATCAATTCGATACGGCCGAGCGAGGGTTCAGCTACCGTTTTGACGGACCTTTGGATATGCGCATGGACAAGGATGCTGCGTTAAGCGCCTACGACATTGTTAACACCTACAGCGAAAAGACGCTCGCAAAGATTATAAAAACCTATGGCGAAGAGCGATGGGGCGATCGAATTGCGGAATTTATCGTCAAGGAGCGGAAGGAAGCGCCGATTGCTTCCACGTTCGAGTTGGTGTCCGTCATTAAAAAAGCCATTCCCAAAAAAGTACGACTGGAGGGTGGCCATCCGGCAAAAAAGACGTTTCAAGCCCTGCGCATTGTCGTGAATCGAGAGTTGGACGTGTTGGAATCTTCCATCCCGGAGATGGTTCGGCTATTGAAACCAGGTGGGAGGCTCGCAATTATTACGTTCCATTCTCTGGAAGACCGCATCGTAAAAAACGGGTTTCAGTATTTATACAAAGATTGCATATGCCCTCCGAGGCAGCCGATCTGTACCTGCAATAAAAAGCGCGAGATAGAAATCGTGACGAGAAAACCGATTACCGCACGGGAAGAAGAGCTTGAAAGAAACCATCGATCCCATTCGGCGAAGTTGCGCATTGCTGAAAAAATCTAAGGGGAGTGATATAATGAAACAAATCGAAAAGAAACGTTCCCGTAGACGACCGAATAGGCGATCAAAACGGACGTGGGTTTCCCCC